>CALRVO020000265.1:0-5891 GCA_943371595.1 Sphingomonas paucimobilis | reverse complement strand
GCGCCGACCCCGTGGGTCTCCAGCGCCTCGTCGGTGACGGTGACGTGGGCCGAGAGGCTGGCGATGCCGCTGGTGATGGTCCAGGCGTGGAGGTCGTGGACGTCGACGACGCCGTCGACGTGGCGGACGTGGTGCTCGACGTCGTCGAGGTCGAGCCCGGCGGGCGCGATCTCGAGCAGCACGACGGCCGCGTCACGCAGCAGCAGCAGCGCGCGCGGCAGGATCATCACCGCGATGACCAGCGAGGCCACCGGGTCCGCGCGCTGCCAGCCGGTCGTCAGGATCACCACGCCGGCGGCGACCGCGAGGACCGAGCCGAGCAGGTCGGCGAAGACCTCGTTGGCGGCGCCGCGCAGGTTGAGCGACCCGGTGTCACCGCGGTTGATGATCGCCATCGAGACCCCGTTGGCGACCAGCCCGAAGGCCGCGAACACGATCATCGGCCCGGCGTCGACGTCGGTCGGGTCGGCCAGGCGGGACAGACCGGCATAGGCGAGGTAGCCGCAGACCACCAGCAGCACCAGGGCGTTGGCCAGCGCGGCCAGCACCTCGGCCCGGTGGTAGCCGAAGGTCGAGCGCCGGTTGCCCGGCAGCGAGGCGACGTACGACGCCCCGAGGGCGAGCACGACGGCCCCGGCGTCGGTGGCCATGTGGCCGGCGTCGGCCAGCAGCGCCAGCGACCCGGTGACCAGCGCGCCGACGACCTCGACGACCAGCACCGACGTGGTGACCGCCAGCACCCACCGCAGCCGCCGGCGATCGGCAGCACGCGACGCCCCGTGCCCGCGAGCGTGTCCGTGCCCGTGTCCGTGTCCCACCGCTCAGCGCACCTCCGCGTCACGTCGTCGTCGCCGGCCCCAGTGTCGCACCGGCCCGTCGCGCGAGCCCGAGGCCGGGTCAGCTCAGCTGGGGCGGGGCCACGTAGCGCTTGGGCTCGTCCCCGGCGTCGGGCGACTCGTCGGTGGTGATGCCCTCGGGCCGTCCCGTGGCCGGCGCGTCGACGGCGGACGGCACCAGCCTGACCACGATCGACTTGTACGCCGGCTGGTTGCTGCCGACGGCCTTGGCGTCGAGCGAGACCAGCGGGTTGGTCTCGGGGTAGTACGCCGCCGCGCAGCCCCGGGGCGTGTCGTAGGAGACCACCCGGAACTGGGTCACCGTCCGGGTCGAGCCGTCCTCCCACTCGCTGACGATGTCGACGTGCTGTCCGTCGCGCAGCCCGTGGGCCTCGATGTCGCGAGGGTTGACGAGCACCACCTGGCGACCGTTCTTGATACCGCGGTAGCGGTCGTCGAGGCCGTAGATGACGGTGTTGAACTGGTCGTGGGAGCGCATCGTCTGCAGCAGCAGCCGACCCGGGGGCACGTGCAGCACCTCCGTCGGGCTGACCGTGAAGATGGCGCGCCCCAGGTCGGTCTCGAAGGTGCGGGTGTCTCGAGGCGGGTGCGGCAGGACGAACCCACCCGGCTGGTCGACCTTCTCCTCGTAGCCGGCGCAGCCCGGCACCATCCGGCCGATCCGCCGGCGCAGCTGGCTGTAGTCGCTGCGGAACTCCTCCCACGGGATGGCGTGACGGTCACCGAGGGTCGCCATCGCCATCGAGCAGATGATGTCGACCTCGGAGCGGAGCTGGTCCGAGGCCGGATCGAGCGGGCCCCGGGAGACGTGGACGGAGCAGACGGAGTCCTCGACGGTCACGCGCTGCGGGCGGCCGCCGGTCAGGTCCTTCTCGCTGCGGCCCAGCGGCGGCAGGATCAGGGCCTCGCGGCCGTGCACGACGTGGGACCGGTTGGGCTTCGTCGAGACCTGCACGGTCAGGTCGGCCTTGCGCAGCGCGTCCTCGGTCACGGTCGTGTCGGACATCGCGGCGACGAAGTTGCCGCCGAGCCCGAAGAACACCTTGGCCCTGCCGTCGCGGAACGCCTTGACCGCCGCCACCGCGTCGTAGCCGTGCTCGCGCGGCGGCTCGAACCCGAACTCGTCGCGCAGCGCGTCGAGGAAGTGGGCCGGCGGTCGTTCCCAGATCCCCATGGTGCGGTCGCCCTGCACGTTGGAGTGGCCCCGGACGGGAAAGAGCCCGGCGCCCGGCTTGCCGATGTTGCCCTGGAGGAACGCGAGGTTGGAGATCTCCTTGACGTTGGCCACCCCGTTGCGGTGCTGGACGACACCCATCGCCCAGCAGTAGACGGTCTTGCGAGAGCCCGCGACCATCCGGGCGGCCTCGGTGATCTGCTCACGGGTCAGGCCGGTGGAGGCGAGCACGAGGTCCCAGTCGAGGGCGCGCAGGTGCTCGGCGTACGCCTCGAAGCCGTGGGTGTGCTGCTCGATGAAGTCGTGGTCGAGGTCGCCCCACTCGAGCAGCAGCGAGGCGATGGCCTGGAACAGCGCCAGGTCGCCGTTGATGCGCACCGGCAGGTGGAGGTCGGCCATGGCGGTCCCGGGACCGACCATGCCCTTGGCGGTCTGGGGGTTCTTGAAGCGGACCAGGCCCGCCTCCTTGAGCGGGTTGATGTCGATGATCCTCGCGCCGTTCTTCTTGGCGATCTCGAGGGCGCTGAGCATCCGCGGGTGGTTGGTGCCCGGGTTCTGCCCGGCGATGACGATCAGCTCCGCACCGTGCACGTCCTCGAGGGTGACCGAGGCCTTGCCGATGCCGATCACCTCGGCGAGCCCCACCGACGTCGACTCGTGGCACATGTTGGAGCAGTCGGGGAGGTTGTTGGTGCCGTAGGCGCGCACGAAGAGCTGGAAGGCGAACGCCGCCTCGTTGGAGACCTTGCCCGAGGTGTAGAACACGGCCTCGTCCGGCGACTCCAGGCCACCCAGGTGCGTCGCGATCAGGGCGAAGGCGTCGTCCCAGGAGATCGGCTCGTAGTGGGTGCCCCCGGCCCTCAGCACCATCGGCTCGGTGATGCGCCCCTGCTGCCCCAGCCAGTAGTCGGTGCGGTCGTGCAGCTCCTCGATCGGGTGGGCGGCGAAGAACTCGCGGCCCGCACGGCGCAGGGTCGCCTCGTCGGTGACGGCCTTGACGCCGTTCTCGCAGAACTCCGCCGTGTGCCGGTGCTCCGGCGCGGGGTCGGGCCAGGCGCAGCCCTGGCAGTCGAACCCGTCGGCCTGGTTGAGCTTGAGCAGCGTCTGCGCCGTCCGCCGCACCCCCATCCCCTCGACCGCGCGCTTCATGCTGACCGCGACCGCGGTCGGACCCGCCGCGTGGTCCTCGGGGTGGCTCACGGACAGCGTGGACTCGTCCACGTCACTTCTGGGTGCCTGACGGCTCATGGCCCAACCTCTCGTCTTCACACAGGTACCCACGAAGCCGGAGTTCACCGCGCGGGCGGGGCGCCGTACGGGCGCCTAGCCGCGCCCGTGCGGCTCGAGCCAGACGTCGGGGTCGGGGCCGGCGGGGACGATCCCGGTCGGGTTGATGTCGGCGTGGACGACGTAGTAGTGCGTCTTGATCTGGTCGAAGTCGATGGTCTCGCCGAAGCCCGGGGTCTGGAACAGGTCGCGGGCGTAGCCCCACAGCGCCGGCAGCTCGGTGAGCTTCTGGCGGTTGCACTTGAAGTGGCCGTGGTAGACCGCGTCGAAGCGAGCCAGCGTGGTGAAGAGCCGCACGTCGGCCTCGGTGATCGCCTCGCCCATCAGGTAGCGCCGGGTCGAGAGCCGCTCCTCCAGCCAGTCGAGCGCGACCCACAGCCGCTCGTAGGCGTCGTCGTAGGCGTCCTGGGAGCCGGCGAAGCCGCAGCGGTAGACGCCGTTGTTGACCTCGGTGAAGACCCGCTTCATCACGGCCTCCATCTCGTCGCGCTGCGCGACCGGCCACAGGTCGGGGGCGTCGGCGCGGTGGTGCTCGCGCCACTCGTGGAAGAGGTCGTGGGTGATCCACGGGAAGTCGTTGGTCACCAGTCGCCCGGTCGACTCCTCGACGATCGCCGGCACGGTGATGCCGCGCGGGTAGTCGGGGAAGCGGCGGAAGTAGGCCTCCTGCAGGCGCTCCATGCCCAGGACCGGGTCACGTCCGTCGGGGTCGAGGTCGAAGGTCCAGGACCGCTGGTCGTGCGTGGGCCCGCACAGCCCCATCGAGATGACGTCCTCGAGGCCCAGCAGGTGGCGCACGATGATCGCGCGGTTGGCCCACGGGCAGGCCTGCGCCGCGACCAGGCGGTAGCGACCGGGCTCGACCGGCCACAGCTCACCCTCGACGGGTCCGTGCTCCGGCTTGCGGGCGTCGCGGGTGATCCGGTCGGGCACGTAGGTCATGTCGCGGTCGAAACCGCCCTCCTCGACGTACGTCTGGCCGCCGGACTGCTCGTGGTCGCTCATCGGGCCAGGCTACGGAACCGCCGGGAGGCGGAGCTCGTCAGCCGTCCTCGGCGACGAGCCAGTCGCCGTCCTCCTTGACCATCTGCAGCGTGCCTGTGTTGGTCTCGCTGAGGTCCTCGGTGCTGAAGGCCTCCTTGAAGCCGTCGACGTCGTCGCCGGTGTACTCGGACGTGACGGTGTAGTCGACGTCGGCCTTGTCGCCGTCCTCGGAGACCTCGTCGATCTCGATGTCGATGTCGATGTCGTCGAAGTAGCCGCGGATCTCGTCGGTGAAGAACTCCTCGGACTGGTCGGCGAGGTCGCCGCAGTCGTCGGCCCCGGCGGACTCGAGCTGCTCCTTCTGCGAGTCGCTGGCGGTCAGCTCGCACGCCTTCTCGACGTCGAAGTCGGCCTGGGCCTCGAGGTACTCCTCGGCGGCGCCCTCAGCGCCTCCGCCGCCACCGAGCGTCACGAGCAGGACGACCCCGATCACCAGCACCAGCGCGACGGCGCCGCCGATGACCGCGATCAGCTTGCCCTTGCCGCCACCGCCCGAGCCGCCGGTCGGGTAGGGCGTCTGCCACGACGGCGCCTGGCCGGGCGCGCCGTAGCCGTAGCCGCCCTGCGGCTGGCCCGTCCCGTACGCCGGCTGGGCTGCGCCGTAGGGCTGCTGCGGTGCCTGCTGGCCGTACTCCTGGCCGGGCTGCTGGCCGGGCTGCTGGCCGTACTGCTGGGGCGGTTGGCCCGGCTGGGGATAGCTGCGCGACGGCGCGATCATCGTGACGTCGGTCGAGGAGCCCGACGGCGGCGCTGAGGGCGGCACGTCCTCGCCGACCCCCTTCTCGAGGTCGACCGGCTCGGCGGGCGTCGGCTCGGGCGTCGGCTCGGGCGTCGGCTCGGGCGTCGGCTCAGGGGTCGGGGTCTGCGGTGCGGGCTGGGTGTGCTCGGTCCAGCCGTTGCCGTCCCACCACCGCTGGGCGCCCTGGCCGTCGTCGTACCAGCCGGGCGGGATGTTGCCTTGGGTCATGTCGGGTCCTTCGTCGGGGCCTAGAAGTCGTCGATGTCGTCGAGCTTGGTGGAGTCGTCCTGGCCCTCGCAGGCCGTGGGCAGGAACGCGGCGAACGTCCGCTTCTGCTCGGCGGGCAGGTCGAGGAAGTCCTGGGCGTCCTGGTCGCCGCTGCGGTCGACCTCGAGCTGGGCGGCGCTGTCGAGCAGGTCGACGAGCTCCTGGGTCGACATCGCCCGGATCTGGCCGCAGGTGATCTGACCGGGGTCAGCAGGGTCGACCGGGTCGACCGGGTCGGAGGTGGGCTCGGGGGTGACCGGCTCGGAGGGAGCGGGGGAGGTCGGCGCCGGCGGCGAGGTCAGCGTGTCGGCCGTGGCCTGGGAGGTCAGGTCGGTCGTCGGGTCGTCGCTGGCCTTCTCGGGGTCGTCGTCGTTGCCGAGCACGACGACCAGCACCACCACCCCGGCGACGAGCAGGGCGACCACGCCCGCGATCGCGCCGATCAGCAGACCCTTGCCCTGGCCGTGACCGCTGCCCTGGCCGCTGCCCTGGCCACTGCCCTGGCCCGGGGCCGAGGGGCCCG
>CALRVO020000264.1:0-5950 GCA_943371595.1 Sphingomonas paucimobilis | reverse complement strand
GGGTGGGCGGGCGACCTCCCCGCGGGGGAGCAGGCGCTGCCGTGCCTCGCGTTGGCTCGGGGCCATGAGTTCCACCCGGCTCGACGGCTTCCCGCTCGACCTGCCCCGCTCGGACGGCTCCCCGTCACCCACGCAACGACCCGACGCCGACCGAGGGGTCTGGCTCGGCTACCTGCTGCTGTGGGTCGGACCGGTCGCCGCGTTCCTGGCTGCGGTGCTCCTGACGCCGGCGCGGTGACCTGACCGTCACCGCCACCCGCACCCCGACCGCCACCGCCACCGCCGCCGCCGCCACCACCGCCGTAGGAGGCACGACGTGAGTGCGTACCGCGTCGCGCCCGCCGACTTGCTCGCCGAGCACGGCCGTACCTTCGCCGAGCGTGCCGGGATCACCGTGCGCGACAAGCCGATGCCGCTGTTCCAGCTGGCCGTGCTGACCCAGCTGTCCTCCACCCGCATCTCCGCCGATGTCGCCGCCCGCGCCGCCCGGGAGCTCTTCCGGGCCGGGTGGCGCACGCCCGAGCAGCTGCGAGCCTCGACCTGGCAGCAGCGCGTCGCCGCGCTCGGCCGCGGCGGCTACCGGCGCTACGACGAGAGCACGGCCGACCGCCTCGCCGAGCTGGCCGAGGCCGTCGACGACGAGGTCGGCGGCGACCTGCGTCGCTGGCGCCCGGGCTCGCGGGAGGAGGTGCCCGCGCTCGAGGCCGCCCTGCAGCGCCTGCCGCGGATCGGGCCGACCGGTGCCGCGATCTTCTGCCGCGAGGTCCAGGCCGTGTGGCCGGAGGTCCGGCCCTACTTCGACGCGCGCTGCCGTCGGGCGGCGCGAGACCTCGGCTATCCCGCCGAGCCCGAGGCCCTGGCGGCCCTGGTGCCGCCGGACCGGCTGGCGGCCTTCTCCGCGGCCCTCGTGCGGTGGGCGCTGGGCGCACCCGGCTGAACGCTTCGCGCGGGCCGGTCCGCTGCGGCCGCCGCGCATCCCCAGCCCCGCGCCTGGGCACCTAACTCGTCGTACTCCCGCGGTGACGGCCCCACGGGGTTAACATCGCGTGGGCCTCACGGGGGGGCGGAGGATCGAAGGAGATCGAGTGGGTGCCGAGCTGTCGTGCCGTCTGTGCGGATCGACCGACCTGACGACGTTCGTCGACCTCGGGGCCTCGCCGCCGTGCGAGCTCTTCCTCACCGCCGAGGGGCTCGACGAGCCCGAGGCCACCTACCCGCTGCACGCTCGCGTGTGCGAGCAGTGCCTGCTGGTGCAGGTGCCCTCGTTGATCGACCCCGACGAGACCTTCACCGAGTACGCCTACTTCTCGTCCTTCTCCAGCTCGTGGGTCGAGCACGCCCGCCGCTACGTCGACGCGGTCGTCGAACGGGCCTCCCCGCAGTTCGTCGTCGAGGTCGCGAGCAACGACGGCTACCTGCTCCAGCACGTGGTGGCCCGGGGCATCCGGGCGCTGGGCATCGAGCCGTCGGCCAACGTCGGCCAGGTCGCCCGCGACAAGGGCGTCCCCACGGTCACCGAGTTCCTCCACCCGGCCAGCGCGGCCGCGGTGCTGGCCGAGCACGGCCCGGCCGACGTCGTGGTCGCCAACAACGTCTACGCCCACATCCCCGACCTGCTCGGCTTCACCGAGGCCCTGCGCCTGCTCGTGGCCGACACCGGCTGGGTCGTCATCGAGGTGCAGCACCTGCTCACGCTGGTCGAGCACTGCCAGTTCGACACGATCTACCACGAGCACTTCCAGTACTACACACTCCAGACCGCGCAGCGGGCCCTGGCGACCGCCGGGCTCGACGTCGTCGACGTCGAGCTCGTGCCCACCCACGGCGGGTCGCTGCGGTTGTGGGCGCGGCCGAGCGGGCTCGGTGAGGCCGCCTCGCCCCGCGTCGCCGACGTGCTCGCCCGCGAGGCCGCGGCCGGGCTCGACACCGTCGCCGGGTACGCCGGTTTCGCCGACCGGGTCTCCCGGGTGCGCAACGACCTCGTGCGCTTCCTCGTCGAGGCCGCCGACGCAGGCAAGACGGTGGTCGGCTACGGCGCGCCGGGCAAGGGCAACACGCTGCTCAACTACTGCGGCATCCGCCCCGACCTGCTCGCCTACACCGTCGACCGCAACCCCTACAAGCACGGGCGGTTCACCCCGGGCACCCGCATCCCCATCCACGAGCCGGAGCGCATCGCGGCCGACCAGCCCGACTACGTGCTGATCCTGCCGTGGAACCTGCGCGACGAGATCGTCCCGCAGCTGGCCGAGGTGGCCGGGTGGGGCGGCAGGCTCGTCGTCGCCATCCCCGAGCTGGAGGTCATCGAGCCGTGAAGGTCGTGCTGTTCTGCGGTGGCTACGGGATGCGGATGCGCACCGGCTCCGGCGAGACCGACGTGCCCAAGCCCATGCAGCTGGTCGGCCCGCGCCCACTGATCTGGCACGTGATGCGCTACTACGCGCACTTCGGGCACACCGAGTTCGTCCTGTGCCTCGGCTACGGCGACCACTACGTCAAGAACTACTTCCTCGACTACCGCGAGACCCAGTCCAACGACTTCGTCCTGCGCGACGGCGAGATCACGATGGACAGCAACGACATCGCCGACTGGACCATCCACTTCGTCCACACCGGCGTCGACTCCCCCATCGGCGAGCGGCTGCGCCGGGTGCGCCACCTGGTCGAGGACGAGGAGATGTTCCTGGCCAACTACGCCGACGGCCTCACCGACGTCGACCTCGACGCGGTCGTGCAGCGCTTCCGCGACAGCGACGCCACCGCGTCCTTGCTCGCCGTCGCCCCGCGGGCCCCCTTCCACGTCGTCGAGACCGACGCCTCCGACCGGGTGTCGTCCATCCGACCCGTCACCGACATGGACGTCCGCATCAACGGCGGCTACTTCGTGCTGCGGCCCGAGGTCATCGACCTGATCCCGCCCGGTGGCGACCTGGTCGGTGACGCGTGCGCCGCGCTGGCGCAGACCGGTGGCCTGCTCGCCTACCGCCACGACGGGTTCTGGCAGTCGGCCGACACCATCAAGGAGCGCAACGAGCTCGAGTCGTCCTACCGCTCGGGCCAGCGACCGTGGATGGTCTGGGAGAAGGACTGATGCAGCCCCTGGTGCCAGCGCGCTGCGACGAGGTCGTCGTCCTCGGCGCCCACTGCGACGACATCGCCATCGGCGCCGGGGGCACCCTGCTGGCCTTATGCCGCGCGCGGCCGGGCCTGCGGGTCCACGCGCTGGTGCTCTCGGGGGGCGGCACCCCGCGCGAGGCCGAGGAACGCGCCGCCCTGGCGGCCTTCTGCCCCGACGCCGTCGTCGAGGTCGGCGTGCTCGACCTGCCCGACGGCCGGCTCCCCCACCACTGGAACCAGGCCAAGGACGCCCTCGAGGCCTTCCGGCGCACCTGCGAGCCCGACGTGGTCATCGCCCCGGCGACCCACGACCACCACCAGGACCACCGCGGGCTCGCGCAGCTGGTGCCGACCGTGTTCCGCGACCACCTGGTGCTGGGCTACGAGATCCTCAAGGCCGAGGCCGATCTCGCCCAGCCGCTGCTCTCGGTGCCGCTCACCGACGAGGTCCTGAGCGACAAGTGCCGCCTGCTGCACGAGCACTACCCCTCGCAGCGCGACCGCACCTGGTTCGACGACGAGGCCTTCCGCGGCCTGGCCCGCCTGCGCGGCGTGCAGTGCGGTCACCGCTACGCCGAGGCCTTCCACCCCGCACGCCTCGTCCTCGACCCGGCCGGCACGGCGGGGGCGGCTCGATGAGCACGCCCGACGGGACCGGCGGGACCAACGGGACCGGGCCGGCGTACGAGCGTCCCTCGGTGTCGTTCCTGTGCTGCGCCTACCGCACCGAGGACACCGTGGTCGCCACGATCGAGTCGGTGCGGGCCCAGACCCGCGACGACTGGCAGCTGGTGGTGGTCGACAACGGGCCCTCCGACGAGATCGCCGCCCTGGTCGAGCCCTACCTCGTCGACCCCCGGGTCGTCCTGGTCCGCCAGGACAACGCGTTCGCCGCCGGCGGCGTCAACGCGGCCGGTCGCGCGGCGGTGGGCCGCTACGTCAGCGTCCTGCACACCGACGACCTGGTCGAGCCGGAGTTCATGGAGCGGCTGGTGCCGGTGCTCGACGCCCGGCCCGACGTCCACCTGCTCTCGTGCGACGCCCGCTTCCTCACCGACGCGGGCCTGCGCCCCCGCACCTGGCGCGACCCGGTGCCCGACCGCTACCGCCGCGGCGAGCCCGTGACCCTGGTCCAGATCATGGAGGGCTGGCTGCCCTACTACACCGGCCTGGTGCGCAAGGAGGTCTGGGACGAGGTCGGCGGCTTCCGCCACGACGCGCCCGCCGTGGAGGACCTCGCCCTCTACCTCGACCTGATGATGGCCGGCCACGTGGTCGCGGTGCACGAGGAGCCGCTCGCGATCTACCGCGAGACCGAGACCTCCGACTCCCGCAGCGCCCGCGGCGCCGAGGTGATGGAGCAGTCGTGGCAGCGCGTGATGACCGAGGCCGTCGACCGCATCGGCACGGCCCAGGACCGTGAGTCCCTCCGGTCCGCCCTGGTGACCAGCAAGGCCCGCGAGGCGACCGTGCGGGCCCGCCGCCTGCTGCTCGAGGGCGACCTGGCCGGCGCACGGGAGGCCTCGCGGTCGGCGTACGAGATGCGGCCGGGTCGCCGCACGCACGCCGTCGCCCTGGCCCTGCGCTGGGCCCCGCGGCCGCTGCTGCTAGCCTACCGGGTCAAGAAGGTCAGCACCCGCTGGGGCCGGCGGCTGGTCGCCAAGCGCGCCTGACGCGCCGACCCGGACATGTAACTGAGTGTTCGGTGCACACCCCGGGCGCTCTACCGCCCTGGATGAGCTGCGAACACTCAGTTACATCGGGGCGAGGGTGGGCGTCGGGTCGAGCACCACCCACCGCCCGCCCCAGGCCTCGACCTCCGGCAGGGCACGGCGTACGTCGGCCAGCAGGTGGGGCAGGAAGAGCACGACCCGGTCGGGGCGCCGGGCGAGCAGCTCGTCGGGCGTCACGATCGCGATGTCGGCGCCGGGCAGCCGCCGGCCCTGCTTGCTCGGCGCGGCGTCGGCGACCGCCGGCAGCAGGGTCGCGTCGATGGCGCCGTGGCACAGCAGCGGCACCGCGCGTCCGGCCGCGCCGTAGCCCAGGACGGTGCGGCCGTCGGCGCGCTCGGCCACGAGCCAGTCCCGCAGCCCGGCGGTCATCACGTCGGCGCCGTGCTGCAGCGTGCGCAGGGTGGCGGGGTCGGTGACCCCCGCGCGGCGTTCGTCGGCGAGCAGGGCCGTCGCCTCGTCGTCGGGTGCGGGGTCGGCGGTGGCGGTCACGGCCAGGGTGCCCCCGTCGAACGGGTAGCGCCGGGCCCGGTGGACGCCGAGCCCGTGGCGTCGCAGCGCGCCGTCGAGCGCGGGCAGCGACCAGTAGGCGAAGTGGCCGTGGCGCAGCTCGGTGAACTGGCCGGCGGCGAGCACCGCGGCGAGGGTGTGCAGCTGCAGGACCATCGCCCCGCCCGGGCGCAGCCGCGCGGCCCGGCGGGCGAGGGCCCGCGCCTGGTCGGCCTCGTGGAGCAGGCCGTAGACGTCGAGGACCAGGTCGACCGGCGCGTCGTCGTCGGGGCGTACGACGGTGAGCCCACGCTCGCGCAGGCGGTCGTCGAGCGAGGCCCCGTGCGGGCTGCCGAGCTCGAGCACCCGCGCCCCGGGCGCGAGCAGGCCCTGGGCGGCCGCGAACGCCAGCGTCGCCTCGGCCTGCTCGGTCATCGCCAGGGGCTCGACGACCATGGTCTGCTCCTCGACGGTGCCGGGGTCCTCCATCAGCTGCGCCAGCCCGCAGGCGCCGCACAGCCCCAGGCGCAGCGGGTGCTGCTCGTCGTCCGACGGGTCGGCGTCACGCTCGGGGAACAGCTCGGCCGAGGGCTGGCGCCCGAGGTCGAGCACCA
>CALRVO020000263.1:0-5981 GCA_943371595.1 Sphingomonas paucimobilis | reverse complement strand
TCTTGATTTCCGTCAGGGACTATCCCGACTCCGGGGCCGGTCAGTCGCCGGCGGGCCAGTCGGGCGGGAACTCGTCGGCGGCCTCGTCGTGCCGCTTCTGCAGCTTCTTGCGGGCCTTGGTCGACACCCGGTCGCCGAAGACGGTGCCGACGGTGTGGTCGGTCTCGTGCTGCAGGCAGCGCGCCAGCAGGCCGGTGCCCTCGAACGTGACCGGCTCGCCGTCGAGGCCGAAGCCGGTGACCGTGGCGCGGTCGGGGCGCGCGCAGTCGACGAAGGCGCCGGGGAAGGACAGGCAGCCCTCGTCGTCCTCCTCGAGGTGACGGTCCTTGCCCTCGGGCAGCGTGAGCACGGGGTTGCAGACCAGGCCGACCGTGCGCACGTGGTCGTCGTCGGGGCAGTCGAAGACGAACATCGCCACGTCCTCGCCGATCTGGCAGGCCGCGAGGCCGACGCCGTCGGCGGCGTACATCGTCGCCACCATGTCGGCGGCCAGGGCCCGCAGGTCGTCGTCGTACGACGTGACGAGGGCCTGCGGGCGGTGCATGACCGGGGTGCCCCAGCGGGTGATCGGGCGGGCGGTGCCGCCGGTCGGGAGGGGGCCGTGGGGCGCGAGGGGTGCGTCGTCGGACATGGCCGAGATCCTAGGGAGCGGGCTGTGAGGTGCCGCACCCCAGGTTCCTGTAGCGCACTGTGTAACTCTCAGTTACATTTTCCTCATGTCCCTCCTCACCAGCCTCAGGCTCGACGGGTTGCGGCCCGGGGGCCGCCACGGCGTCCCGAGCTCGGAGACCCGCGACCCGATCGGCTACCTGGTCGCCGGCCTCAACCGCCTCGCCCAGAGCGACCTCATCGACCGTGTCGGCCTGCGCAAGCCGGCCGAGCAGGCCGTCTTCTCCGTCACCCGCGACGGCTTCAAGGTGCTGACCTCGGCCAGCCGCACCTTCGCCCGGGCCGGCAAGGCCGGCGTCCCCGGCCAGCGTCCGGCCCCGGCGTCGACGCCCAGGGGCGTCTTCGACCTGACCCCGACCGACGACGAGCAGATGCTCGTCGACGTCGTCACCGAGTACGCCGACGAGGTGCTGCGACCGGCGGCGTCGGAGTCCAACGAGACCTGCGAGGCGCCCGAGGCGGTCCTCAAGGCCGGTCTCGAGATCGGGCTGCCGATCCTCGGCGTGCCCGAGGCCCTGGGCGGCATCTCCGAGGAGCGCTCGGCGATGGCCGGCACCCTCGTGGCCGAGGCCCTCGCCAAGGGCGACATGGGTCTTGCCGTCGCGAGCCTGGCCCCCGGGTCGGTCGCCACGGCGCTCGGCCTGTGGGGCACCGACGCCCAGCAGCAGACCTACCTGCCGGCCTTCACCGGTGACGACGTCCCCGCCGCGGCCCTGGCGCTCACCGAGCCCGCCGTCCTCTTCGACGTGCTCAGCCCGTCGACCACGGCCCGCCGCACCTCCGACGGCTACGTCCTCGACGGCGTCAAGACCCTCGTGCCCCGCGGCGCCCAGGCCGAGCTCTTCGTCGTCGGCGCCTCGCTCGAGGGCAGGCCCGTGCTGTTCCTCGTCGAGTCCGGCACGGCCGGCCTCGAGGTCGAGGGCGACCCGGCGATGGGCGTGCGTGCCGCGTCGCTGACCCGGCTCACGCTCACCGGGGTCACGGTTCCGGCCGACGCCGTGCTGGGCGAGACCGACGGCTCCACCTACACCGAGTGCGTGCGGCTCTCCCGGCTCGCCTGGTGCGCGCTGGCCGTCGGCACCGCCCAGGCGGTGCTCGACTACGTCACCCCCTACGTCAAGGAGCGCCAGGCGTTCGGCGAGCCCATCGCCCACCGGCAGTCGGTGGCGTTCATGGTCGCCAACATCGCGATCGAGCTGCAGGCCATGCGCCTGCTCACCTACAAGGCCGCCTCGCGCGCGGCCGCCGGCAAGGACTACACCCGCGAGGTCGCGCTGGCCCGCAAGGCGTGCGCCGACAAGGGCATGCAGATCGGCCTCGACGGCGTCCAGCTGCTCGGCGGCCACGGCTTCGTCAAGGAACACCCCGTCGAGCGCTGGTACCGCGACCTGCGGGCCATCGGAATCATGGAAGGCTCGGTGCTCGTGTAATGGCCATCAACCTGGACGACCCCAAGAAGTTCAAGCCACTCGTGGGCCAGGCCCACCAGGTCGCGATGAACATGCTGCGCCCGATCTCCCGCAAGTACGACCGTGCCGAGCACGAGTACCCCAAGGAGCTCGACATGCTGGCGGCGATGATCGACGGCCTGTCCGAGTCCGGCGCGGGCGAGGGTGCCGGTGCGGCCGGCGTACGCCGCGAGGAGAAGGACGGCGACACCGCGGTCAAGAACGGCGCCAACCTCGCCTCGGTCATGTCGATCGCCGAGATGTGCTGGGGCGACGTCGGGCTGCTGCTGTCGATGCCGCGCCAGGGCCTCGGCAACTCCGCGATCGCCTCGGTCGCCAACGAGGAGCAGCTCGCGCGTCTCGAGGGTGTGTGGGCCGGCATGGCCATCACCGAGCCGGGGGTGGGCTCCGACTCCGCCAACATCAAGACCACCGCGGTCCTCGACGGCGACGAGTACGTCATCAACGGCGAGAAGATCTACGTCACCTCGGGTGACCGGGCCGACCACATCGTGGTGTGGGCGACCCTCGACCGCGACCTGGGTCGCGCCGCGATCAAGTCGTTCGTGGTCGAGAAGGGCACCCCGGGCATGCGGGTCGACCGGCTCGAGCACAAGCTCGGCATCCGGGCCTCCGACACCGCGACGATCATCTTCGAGAACTGCCGCGTGCCCAAGGACAACCTCCTCGGCTCGCCCGAGGTCGACGTCAAGCAGGGCTTCGCCGGCGCCATGGCGACCTTCGACAACACCCGACCGCTGGTCGCCGCCATGGCGGTGGGGTGCGCCCGCGCCTCGCTCGACCTGACCCGCGACCTGCTCGCCGAGGCCGGCATCGAGGTCGACTACGACCGGCCGGCGGTCCTGCAGAGCGCGGCCGCGGCGAAGTTCCTGCAGATGGAGTCCGACTGGGAGGGCGCCTACCTGCTCACCCTGCAGGCCGCCTGGATGGCCGACAACCGCGAGCCCAACTCGCTCGAGGCGTCGATGGCCAAGGCCAAGGCCGGGCGCGTGGGTTCCGACATCACGCTGTCGTGCGTCGAGCTCGCCGGCTCGATCGGCTACAGCGAGGCGGAGCTGCTCGAGAAGTGGGCGCGTGACTCCAAGATCCTCGACATCTTCGAGGGCACCCAGCAGATCCAGCAGCTCATCGTGGCGCGTCGGGTGCTGGGGCTCTCGAGCAGCGAGCTCAAGTAGTCCTCCCCCCTGACGACGAACGGCCCCGCGCTCGCAGCGCGGGGCCGTTCGTCGTACGTCGGGGCGTGGGGCTCAGGACGAGCTGGGCGGCTGCTCGTCCAGGTCGGAGCCCATCGCGCCGGCGACGTCGGCCGGGGTCACGGTGACGACCTCGTCGGCGGCGTCGGCGTCGATCGAGGTCACCGGGGCGGGCTCGGGCTCGACGACCGGCGGGGGCAGCGTCGCGGCAGGCTTCTCAGCGGGCTTCGCGGCGGGCTTCTCGGCGGGCTTCTCGGCGGGCTTCTGGGCGGGAGCCTTCTTGGCCGCCGCCTTCTTGGCGGGAGCCGTCTTCTTCACCGGGGCGGCCGGGGCGGCCGGGTCAGGCGTGGGGCCCTTCGTGGCCGGCTCGGCGAGCTTCGCGGCCGACGGGGCCTTCGTGGTCGACGCCTTCGTGGTCGGCGCGACCGGGCCCTTGCTCGGAGGCTTCACGACCGGGGTCTTCCGGGTGGCAGGGGCCGGCGCGGGGGCCGGGACCGGCGCCGCGTCGGTGGGCGGGGGAGTCGCCGCGCCCTTGTGGCCGGGCAGCAGGGAGGTGGTCGCGGAGACGACCTTCCCGACGGTGCGCAGCGGGAGTCGGACGACGGAGCTGATCGTGTGGAGGAGAGCCATGACCCCACCTTCGCACCCCTGGCGGGTCATCACGCCCTCCGGCGGGGTGGCTGCGGTCACCAGGTGAGCGGCGCCACACGACCGCGTCCTGGCGTGGGTGCACACGACGACGGGCCCGCACCGGTGGGTGCGGGCCCGTCGTGAGGAGTCGGGAAGCGGTCAGGACACGGCGCGGAACGGGTCGTGCTCGGCGAGGAGGCGGTCGACCCGGGCCTGGTCGAGGCGGTGGACGACCGACTGGCTCTCCTGGTTGTCGCGCACGCACTTGGCCAGGGTGAAGGCCGAGGTGGTGAGGAACAGGGTGCCGAGAGCGAGGAAGGCCTTGGCCCACGGGTCGGCGTCGATGTAGAGGACGGCCATCATCAGGCCGAGCAGGGCGACGGCGAAGGAGATGCCGGCCATGGCGAAGAAGGCGGTGGTGTTCTTGGCGGGGGCGTTGGGACCGGAGTTCGTCATGCCGAGAACCCTCGCCGACCGACCGGACCCGCCGACCGACCGGCGTACTCGACCTGCGGTGAGTACGCGGGCCCGGTTGCACCCGTTCTGGCACGGTGGGCTCATGAGTGCCGCCACCGACAAGGCCACGAGGGCGCGGACAGACGTCATCGTCTCCGTCCTGACCGATGCCTTCGCCCCGCTGATGAAGGCCGACCCGCCCGCCTTCCGCGCCAAGTTCCGCACGATGGCGGGCGACCCGCACGCGTTCTACCGCGGCACCGCGTGCCTGTTCTTCCACGACCTCGTGGGCGACGACGCCGACCCGGTCGACGACCCCTTCGCGACCGGCGACGCGGCCCGCATCTGGGTGCACGGCGACCTGCACGTCGAGAACTTCGGCACCTACCTCAACTCCGACGGACGTCTCGTCTTCGACGTCAACGACTTCGACGAGGCCTACCTGGGGCGCTTCACCTGGGACCTGCTGCGCTTCGCCGCGTCGTTGGCGCTGATGGGCTGGCAGAAGGCGCTGCCCGAGGACGACGTGACCCGGCTGACCGAGGCCTACCTGCGCGCCTACCTCGAGCAGGTGTGCCTCTACGTCGAGAGCGACTCCGACCACGACTTCTCCCTGCACCTCGACAACACCGACGGGCCGATCCGCGAGGCGCTGGTGACCGCGCGGCTGCGGCGCCGCGCCGACCTGCTCGACGCCAACACCGAGCTGGTCGACGGGGTGCGCCGCTTCGCCGACCACTCCTCCGTACGCCGCCTCGGGGTGAGCGAGCAGGCCCGGGTGGTCGCGGCGTTCGAGGCCTACCTCGAGACGATCCCACCGCGCCGTCGCGCCGACCGCGACCTCTTCTACGAGCTGCGCGACGTCGTCGGCAAGTCGGGCTTCGGCATCGGGAGCGCCGGGCTGCCGGCGTACAACCTGCTGGTCGAGGGCTACAGCCAGGCGCTCGACAACGACGTGCTGCTGTCGATGAAGCAGGCCAACGTGCCGGCGATCAGCCGGTTCGTCGACGCCGACGAGGTCGACCGCTACTTCGACCACGAGGGTCACCGCACGGTCGTCAGCCAGCGGGCGCTGCAGGTGCACACCGACCCGTTGCTCGGCCACACCGAGCTCGACGGCGTCGGCTACGTCGTCTCCGAGGTCTCGCCCTACGAGGTCGACCTGGACTGGTCCGACCTGACCGAGCCCGACGACATCGCGAAGGTGGTCGCGCTGCTCGGGCGGGCGACCGCCAAGATCCACTGCGCCTCCGACGAGGACAGCGACGAGGACCTCGTCGACTTCCAGGTCGAGGAGGCCATCACCGAGGCGATCGGCGGGCGCGAGGACGAGCTGGTCGCCTGGGTGACCGAGTTCGGGGCGTCGTACGCCGCGCGCGTGCGTGCCGACCACGCGTGCTTCGTCGAGGCCTTCCGCGCGGGGCGGATCGGGGTCACCGCGACGGCGTGACGGGCGCGACGGGGCCGGCGCCGGCCGACGGGGTGCCGTCGAGGTGGCCGGGTGCGGCGAACCCGGCGCGGGCGAACGCCACGTCGACCGCGCGTCGTACGGCGTCGACGCGGG
>CALRVO020000262.1:0-5985 GCA_943371595.1 Sphingomonas paucimobilis | reverse complement strand
GGTCGACCGCGATCTCGGCCGGACCCGAGGGCGCGTCACCGGAGGTCACGTTCAGCGGGTTCAGCTCGTCGTCGGCGATCCAGAGCCGTCCGGTGGCGTCCTTGGCGAACGGCTTGCCGTCCTCCCCCAGGAAGGCGACCGGGCCGGTCAGCGTGCCGGCACCGGCCTGCACCCCGTCGAGTCCGCGGATCTCGTCCGCCGTCGCACCGGAGATCAGCAGCGGTTCGCTGGACCGGGTGTCGGACTCGCCGTCGTCGAGCACCACGGCGACGTCGACGTTGCCGAACTGGCGGTCGACGTCCCCCTCCAGGGTGTCGATGACGCGGTCGGAGATGAAGCCGGTGGCGGCGTAGAAGCCGACGCCGGTCATGATTGCCACCAGGGTGGCGAGGTAGCGACCGAGGTTGTGCCGGACGCTGCTGAGCACGAGGTTGAGCACGGGCTCAGCCCTCGAACTTCTTCATGCGGTCGAGGACCTTGTCGGCCGTCGGCTCGGACATCTCGTCGACGATCCGGCCGTCGGCCAGGAACAGCACCGTGTCCGAGTACGACGCCGCGTGCGGGTCGTGGGTGACCATCACGATGGTCTGGCCGGTGTCGTCGACGGCGCGTCGCATGAAGGTCAGGATCTCGATGCCGGTGCGTGAGTCGAGTGCCCCGGTGGGCTCGTCGGCGAACACGATGTCGGGCCGGGGCACCAGCGCCCGGGCCACCGCCACCCGCTGCTGCTGGCCACCGGAGAGCTGGCTGGGCAGGCTGTGCATCCGGTCCTGGAGCCCGACCGTCCGCACGATCTCCTCCATCCACGGCAGGTCGGGGTCGCGGCCGGCGAGGGTGAGCGGCAACAGGATGTTCTCCCGGGCGGTCAACGAGGGGATCAGGTTGTACTGCTGGAAGATGAAGCCGAGCCGGTCTCGCCGCAACAACGTCAGGTCGTTCTTCGACAGCTCCGACAGGTCGGTCTCCCCCAGGTACGCCGACCCGCTGGTGAGCCGGTCGAGCCCAGCGACGCACTGCATGAGCGTGCTCTTGCCGGAGCCCGACGGTCCCATGATCGCGGTGAACCGGTGCTCCGGGAACGTCACGGTGACCCCGGCCAGCGCGTGCACCGCCGCATCGCCGGTGCCGTAGGACTTGCGGGCGTCGACCGCCCGCGCGGCCCCCGTCGCGTTGAGGGTGCTGGTCATGGGGTCGTCTCTTCCGCGGTCGGGACCTGCGTTGCGTGCGCGGAACGCTATGGCGGGCCGTCGGGCACGCGGCAGGGCAATTGGTCCCGACCCTGCCGCGGCCCAGGGCCGCTACGTGCGTCATGGGGTTTGCTGAGCACATGGAGAGCCTCCGCCGGATCACCACGGCGCTCATCGCGCTGGTCGCGGTCACCGTCATCGGGACCGTCGGCTACCTCGTGCTCGGGTTCACCTTCCTCGAGGCGCTCTACCAGACCGTCACCACCGTCGCCACGGTCGGGTTCCGCGAGGTTCGACCACTGACGAGCGCCGGTCAGGTCTTCACTATCGTCCTGATCGTCCTGGGGGTCGGGACGGTCCTCTACAACCTGGGTGTGATCCTCGAGGCCGTCACGGAGGGCCACCTGCGCGACCACCTGGAGAGGCGCCACATGGACCGGAGCATCGCCGCCCTGGAGGGGCACGTCATCATCTGCGGCCACGGACGGGTCGGGCGGTCGGCGGCCGACTACCTCGTCGCCACCGGGCACGAGGTCGTCGTGGTCGACAACGACCACGAGCGTCTGGAGCGGCTCGGCCCCGGGTTCTTGCACCTGCGCGGCGACGTCACCGACGACGCCGTGCTCCGCGCCGCAGGGATCGACAAGGCCCGCGCGGTCATCGCCGCGCTCGACACCGACGCCGACACGGTCTACGTCACCCTGTCCGCCCGCGCCATGCGGCCCGACCTGGTCATCATCGCCCGGGCCCGCACGACCGAGTCGAAGGCCAAGCTCCTGCTGGCCGGTGCCAGCCGCGCCATCAACCCGCAACGCATCGGCGGGCGGCGGATGGCCGCCTTCGCACTGCAACCGGACGTCGCCGAGTTCCTCGACGTGGTGATGCACGACGAGGACCTCGACTTCCGCATCCAGGAGGTCCACGTCGAGCAGGGTTCCGCACTCGACGGTCAGTCGGTGGGCGAGCTCGCCCTCCAGGAGCGGACCGGTGCCCTGCTGCTCGCCATCCGCCGCGGCACCGGGCAGCCCTTCGAGCCCAACCCTTCCCACGACCTGGTCGTCCCGCCCGGTTCGGTGCTGATCGCCCTCGGCACCCAGGCTGAGCTCGACGCCCTGGCGGGCCTCGGCCGGCGTTGACGCGGCGGTCCAGACCACCGCAGTCACCGGGGAGGGCATCACTGCGATCTCGGTGACAGAACCGGACGAGTGCGTCACAGTGGGGTGAAGGAGTCACGCCATGAGGGACGTAGAAGCGCAGCTGATCCACGAGATGCGGAACACCGCGATGGTGCTCCGCGAGGCCGCCGTCCAGCTCCAGGAAGGCCGCGCGACGCTGCCACCAGAAGCCGTCGACCATCTCTGCACGATGATGACCCGCCGCAGCGACATGCTGGTGCGTCTCCTGGACGACCTCGCGACCTCCCACCTCGCCGACCGCGGGGCCTTGGCGCTCTCGCTCGAGCCGGTGCCTCTGGCGGAGATCTGCACCGAGGTGGTCGACGCTCACCTGCCGCCTCCAGGCGCCGTGGTCACCGTCGACGTCCCCGTCGACAGCCTGGTCGTCGCGGACAGGCTCCGCGTGACCCAGGTCGTGGACAACCTGCTGACCAACGCGCTGCGCTACGGCGGCCCCGACGTCCGCGTCCGCGCCGTCCGAGAGGGCAGCCTGGTGCGGCTCAGCGTCACCGACGACGGACGAGGGGTGCCCGACGAGCTCGCCGGCACGCTCTTCGAGGGCTACACCCGTGGCTCGACCTCACCGGGCTTCGGCGGTAGCGGCCTGGGGCTGACGATCGCGCAGAAGCTCGCTTCGGCGATGGGCGGTTCGGTGTCGCACGACGACCGCGACGGCACCCGCTTCACGGTGTCCCTGCCCGCCCTGCCCGTCACCCGGCACGCCCTGCTGCCGGACCAGGCGGCGAGCGGTCACAGCGTGGCGTTCTGGACAGCCGGAGCCGGTGGGAGCGACCCCCTCGTCGAGGGCCTCGCGTCGTACGCCGCGCACGGGCTCACCCGTGGCGAGGCCGTCGTCGTCGCGGCGACCCCGGCCCGGCTCGACCGGGTCGCCTCCGCGCTGTCGGGCCTCGGGCTCGACCCTGCGGTCCTCGCAGCCTCCGGGCAGTACGTCGCCCTCGACGCCGACGCCCTGCACCACGACCTCGCCCGCGAGGACCACATCGACCTCGTCCGCTTCGAGAGCCTCATCGGCGACCGGGTGCGCGGCCTGAGCGCGCGTTGGGCCTCGCTGCGGGTCTACGGTGAGATCGTCGACCGGTACTGGCGCCGCGGTGACGCCCACCTCGCTCTCGAGCTGGAGTCGTGCTGGAACACCCTGCGCCGCCAGGTGCCCTTCCCGCTCCTGTGTGCCTACGAGCTCGCTCCCGGCGAGGTCGGCGACGCCTTCCACGACTGCCACGACGCCGTCGTCGCCGCCTGAGCGGTAGAACGCTGCTCACGACCTCTGCTCGACACAGATGAGTGTCAGAGTCGGGCGCATCCCCGACGGCCCGTGGCACGGCGTACATGCCGCGGACGCCGGCTCGAGCTCTGCGGCACGGGCCGCACGACAGAAACCGCCGCTGACCCTGTAGGTCAGCGGCGGTATCTCACTTGTAGCGGGGGGAGCGCGCAGACATGCGCTCGTCCCGTTAGCCATTGTCTCTCCCCTGCGGCAGAAGACGCCTGCCATGGCACGTGCCACCGGTTGCCCATGCCTGGATCGAAGCAGGTGACACCGACGTGATGATGGTCCGGCGCCTACGGGGTGGGGAGGCTAGGGTCTCGTCGTCCAGGAGATCAGTGGTCAGCGTCGAGCATGGCATCGGCGTTGTCGAACAGCCCCTGGAGGGACACCTTCCAGGCTGGCAGATCGGCCGAGAGCGTCAGCCAGGTGAGCTCCCGGTTGATCTCGTCGTACTGATGGATGATGAAGTTGCGGTTGGCGACGGCGAGCGCCCACTCCACGCCCTCGGGCGCCAGGAGGCCGAGCCGGGACAACCGGTTGGCAGCCTCGCCGAGCTTCATCATGAGCGAGTCCCCTGCCTCCTGAAGCAGCTCGTCGGCGAGGTAGGCCCCCTTCCCGCGGCGGACGATCTCGTCGACACGGCTTAACCACGTTTGGATGTGGAGCAGCTCCTTGGCGGCCTTGAGCTCCATCAGAGCAGCACCGCTTCGCGTCGAATGTCATCATCCAGCTTGGGCTGCAGGCCCCCGTAGTCGACCAAGTCGATCTCACGGCCGAGCACCTGCTCTATCCGCTGCTTGAACTTGATGAACGCGAATGACGACGTCCCCTCAGGCGCCTCGACCAACAGGTCGATGTCGGAGCCAGGATGCGTCTCACCGCGAGCCACCGAACCAAAGACGGCAAGTCTCCTGTAGCCCGACACTGCGGCAAGACGCCTCAGGACGGGGCCTGCGGCCTCGAGAAGAATCTCGGCACGAACATGTGCCAGATCGTGCGCCGCCTTCAGCTGTTGACTGACCGCCGGCTGACTGATGCCCAAGGCGGCCGCGATCTCCCGCTGACTCATCCCTGTCTCGACCATCGCTCGAAGCGCGAACACGCGCCGAAGGCGCGCGACCTCTTCGTCATGTCGCGCTTGTCGATACTCGGCCAGCAATTCCATAAGGCAACCTTATCAGCACGCCGCCGGTCATCCCCCGAGGTGCGCTCGTCCCGACTTGATCGGAAGTCGGCCTCGCCACTGGCGATTCTCCCGCGTGCGCGAAAGCCCGCCAGGCTCGACAGAACGGGGAGGTGCCCAACGTAGGCGCGATGACGGCGTGGCGAATCGAGCACCAACACCACGACTCACCGCTGCTGCCGCTCGAGCCTGTGGATGATGTCTGCGGCGCCGCCGCGACCGTGGCTACTGTGCCGAGACCTCGTCGCCCGAGGACCAGCAACTCCGACCGGGAGGCCGCCATGGGTCACTATCACCGGATCATCAACCTGACACAGCACCTGGCCCTCGAACCGATGGACGCCGGGGCGTTGGACAAGATCCTCGAGTTCGGCCTGCAGTCCGCGTCGGCGATGGCCGCCGTATGGCTCCTGCTCGGACGCGAAGCCTGGTGCGGCGACCGGATCGCCATCTTGGGCTACGAGGGCCGGCGAGACGATCTCGCACCCGAGGTCATCGCAGAGACGGGACTGGACGGCACCGCCTACTACGAAAATACGCTGGGGAGCTCGGCGCAGATCGCCCGGGAACTGCTGGTCGAGTGTGGCATTTGCTCCTTCGACACGATTACCAGCAACGGAGTGCGGCTCTGGCATGCCCGACCGTGCTCCCCGGTCAAACCGGCCGGAGTAGACGCCGTGGCCGCCAACCTGGACCGGGGCGAGGTGCTCGACCCGGCTCAGTTCGGCGACAGTCGCGACCTCCACTTGGCCGCCGCGCACGGTGGCTACGGAGGCGTCACCACCGCATTGGCAGTCGCGCTGGCCGCATCGAACCAAGGCGGGTCACGAGGCGGGGGCGACCTACGCAGCAGTCATCCGTTCGTCGGGTCGTGGTCCGGCGATCGGGTGGGCGTCATCCCCGTCGCCACGGCGAGCGCCTTCGTCGACGTGTCAGAACGCGTTCGCGAGCTGCTCATCGAAGCCGGAGCGGCCAGCTACGAGGTCTCAGGTGGCGCAGTGACGCGGATGGGACCTTGGTGACTGCGCCAGGGCACCCGAGTCCATCCGCTTGGACTCCTGTCACCGGAGCCCAAGCCGCGTGGTTGCGCAAACAGTAGTGGCCCTCACGGTTACCGTGAGGGCCACTCCAACTTGTAGCGGGGGCAGGATT
>CALRVO020000261.1:0-5987 GCA_943371595.1 Sphingomonas paucimobilis | reverse complement strand
GACGGTGGTCCACGCGCTCCAGACGCGGTCGCGGTCGGCGGCGAAGGTGCGGGTCATCGTCAGCACGTCGGTGGTGGTCATGGGGTCTCCTCCTCCTGGGCGGCCAGGGACTGGTCGAGCGCGTCGAGCCGGTGGGTCCAGAACGACGTACGGGTGGTGAGCCAGGTGTCGAGGTCGCGCAGGGGCTCGGGGCGCAGCCGGTGCGTGACGACGCGGCCCGTCTTGCGGGAGTCGAGCAGACCGGCGCGGTCGAGCACGCCGAGGTGGCGCTGCAGGGTCGGGAGCGCGACGGCCAGGTCGGCGGCGAGCTCGCTGCTGGTCGCCGGGCCCGCCGTGAGCCGCGCCACGACCTGCCGCCGGCCGCGGTGCGCCAGCGCCGTCGCCACGGCGTCGAGCCCGTCGTCGTACGCCGATAAACACTTAGCCATGTGGCTCACCATAGGCGACCGATTACGGTAGGTCCATGGCCACCATCGAGCTGACCGACGACAACTTCGCCTCCCACGTCGAGGACGACGACATCCTGTTCGTCGACTTCTGGGCGTCCTGGTGCGGCCCGTGCAAGCAGTTCGCACCGACGTACGAGGCCGCGTCGGACGCCAACCCCGACATCGTCTTCGGCTCGATGAGCACCGAGGAGCAGCAGGAGGTCCCCGCCGCCGCGGGCATCCGCTCGATCCCGACGCTGATGGTCTTCCGCGAGGGCGTGCTGGTCTTCCAGCAGGCCGGCGCGCTGCCGCCGGCCGCGCTCGACCAGGTGATCGCCGGCGTCCGCGGCCTCGACATGGCCCAGGTGCACGCCCAGGTGGCCGCGGCCCAGCAGGCCGAGGAGTCCGGGCAGGCCTGACCCCGCGCCGACCGGGGCTCACGCGAGCCCACAGGCCTCCCGCGCGAGGTCGAGGGCGTGGCGCGCACCGGTCGGGCTCATCCGCAGCAGCACCTCGCCGGGCTCGCCGTCGAGGCGGTAGGCCACCCGGAACGCCGTGGCGCCGCCGCCCTCGATGAAGGCGTGGACGTCGCAGCGGGCCGGCTCGAGCGGCAGCGCGACCCGGGTCACGTCACCGTCGGAGGCGACCGTGACGGCGGGCTCCCACCGCGGCGGCTCCGAGGTCGACTGCAGCAGGTGCGAGCCCGCGACGCTGTCGATCACCAGCTCGCGCCCCGGCCGACCGGACGGCACCACCACCAGCACCAGCTGCCCGACCGGTGGTGACACCGACCGGTCGACGCTGACGCCGTCGCTCCAGCGCAGGGTGGCGACCTCGGCCAGGTCGAGCTCCTCGCAACGGCTCTCGACGTAGCGTGCGACGACGTCGGCCTCGTCCTCGACCGGCAGTCGCTGGGTGCCGCCGGCGGTGACGACCTCGACGACCCCGGTGGCGGTGTCCTGGCGCGGGTCGGCCAGGGCGCGCGAGCAGTCGGGCCGCCGCGGCAGCTGCAGGGGGTAGCCCCGCTCGGAGCGGGCCGGGTCGAGGCGCAGCCGGGTGCCCACCACGACGCCGGGGAACCGGTCGTCGCGGTAGCGGATCGCCGTCGGCACGAGGTCGCGCACGGTGTCGTTGCGCACCCACACCTGCATCCGCCCCAGCGAGGCGTCGATCGACGACTGGCGCAGGTCGGCGTACAGCCTGCCGGTCGGGGGTGGCTGCGGCGTGGGGTCGAGGGTGATCGTGCGGATCTCGCTCGGACCCGTCGCGGCCCCGCTCGCCGCGCCACCGGGCGCCGGGACGTCGTCGTCGTTCTCGTGGCCGCAGCCGCCGACGACGGCGACCACCACCAGGACCACGGCGAGCCGGCGACGCATCACCCGCGCCAGTCTAGGAGCGGGGTCCCTTCTTGACCGGCTTGCCGAGCTTGGGCAGCGTGGTGCCGCGGCCGTGCAGCATCGTCATCATCTGCACCAGCTGCTGCTCGTGCTTGGCGGTGCGCTTGAACGACGTCAGCGGCATGACCGGCTTGAAGCGCTGGCGGGCGATCGACTTGGCGTAGGTGAACTCCTTGAGCCCGTCGGGGCCGTGGATGCGCCCGAAGCCCGAGTCGCCGACGCCACCGAACGGCAGCGACGGGACCGCGGCGAACGTGATCACACCGTTGATCGCGGTCATGCCGGAGCGGATCTTGTCGGCGATCTCCATGCCGCGGGCCTGGGAGAACACCGTCGACCCCAGGCCGTACGCCGTGGCGTTGGTGCGACGGATCGCCTCCTCGACCGTGCCGACGCGGGCGATGGTGACGGTCGGCCCGAAGGTCTCCTCGCACACGGCGAGGGAGTCCTCGGGCACGTCGACGAGGATCGTCGGCTGCACGAACCGGTCGCCGACGGCCCCGGCGCCGCCGACGAGCGCACGGCCGCCGCGGGCCAGGGCGTCGTCGATGTGGGAGCGGATGACGTCCATCTGCTTGGGCATCGTGATCGGGCCCAGCGGGCTGTCGAGCGACTCGTCGGCGCGCAGCGTCTCGGCCTGGGCGACGATGGCGGTGAGGAAGGCGTCGTAGACCTTCTCGTGCACGTAGACGCGCTCGACACCGGTGCAGGTCTGACCCGCGTTGGCGCAGGCGCCCCACAGCACGGCGTCGGCGGCGGCCTCGACGTCGGCGTCGTGGTCGACGATGACGGCGTCCTTGCCGCCGGCCTCGATCACCACGGGCGTGAGGTGCTCGGCGCAGGCCGCCATCACCCGCTTGCCGGTGGCGGTGGAGCCGGTGAAGGCGATCTTGTCGGCGCCGGCGTGGCACAGCGCCGCGCCGGTCTCACCGAGCCCGGTGACCACGCTGAACACGGGGCGGCCGACGGCCTCGAGGAAGGTGCGGGCCAGCCACTCCCCCACGCCGGGGGTGTACTCCGACGGCTTGAAGACCACGGCGTTGCCGGCGGCGAGGGCGTAGGCGATCGAGCCCATCGGCGTGAAGACGGGGTAGTTCCACGGGCCGATGACCCCGACGACGCCGAGCGGCTTGTACTCCACGGTCGCGGACTGGTTGGCCATCAGCAGGCCCGAGGGCACCTTGCGACGCTTGAGGACCTTGCCTGCGTTCTTGGCCGCCCAGTCGAGGTGGTCGATGGCCAGCGAGGCCTCCAGCAGCGCGTCGCCGTGGGGCTTGCCGGTCTCCTGGTGCATCAGCTCGGCGAGCTGCGCCAGGCGGCGGGTGACGACACCCTTCCACTTCTGCAGCAGCTCGGCGCGCTCGTCGTGGGACAGGGCCGACCACCAGGCGGCCTCCTCCTTGGCGCGCAGCACGGCGGCCGAGACGTCCTCGGCGGAGTGGACGGGGTGGGTGCCGACGACGTCGCCGTTGATCGGGCTGAGCGAGTCGAACGTGATGGCGGTCTGGTCGAGCTGCTCGGTCATCGCGTGCTCCTGATGAGGTCGGCCGCCTTCTCGGCGACCATGATGGTCGGGGCGTTGGTGTTGCCGCGCGGGACCGCCGGCATGACGGAGGCATCGACGACGCGCAGGCCCTCGACACCGCGGACCCGCAGGTCGGCGTCGACGACGGCGTCCTCCTGGTCGGGGCCACCCATCGCGCAGGTCGAGGTCGGGTGGTAGGTCGTCTGCGTGTAGCGGCGGATGTGCTCGACCAGGTCGTCGTCGGACGGCGTCGTGTCGAGCTCGAAGGGCCGGTCGATCATCGCCGAGATCGGGCCCTGCTGGGTGATCTCCATGATCCGGCGGCACCCGGCGAGCATCGCGTCGAGGTCGGCCTGGTCGTCGAAGTAGGCCGCGTCGATGGCGGGGTGCCAGGTCGGGTCGGCCGAGCGCAGGCGGACCGAGCCGCGACTGCCCGTGCCGACCAGGGTCGACAGCACCGTGACCATCCGGCTGGAGGGCTCGACCATGCCGTCGCCGTAGAGGCCGGTCGGCAGCACGTGGGCCTGCAGGTCGGGCGCCGGCAGGCCCTCACGCGAGGACCAGAACCCACCCGTCTCGGCGACGTTGGAGGTGAGCGGGCCCTTCTTGCGGGTCTTCCACTTCACGAAGTTGCCGAGGGTGTTGAGGTCGGCGAGGTCGGTGGTGTCCTTGGTGTGCCAGATCATCGGCGTGTAGGGGTGGTCCTGCATGCCCGCCCCGACGCCGGCGAGCTCGACCTTGGCGGTGATGCCGTGCTCGGCCAGGTGCGCCCGCGGCCCCACGCCGCTGAGCATCAGCAGCTGCGGGCTGTTGATCGCGCCGCCGCTGAGCAGGACCTCGCGGCGGGCGTGGACGGTGTGCTCCTGGCCGCTCTGGCGGAAGGTCAGCCCGGTGGCGCGCGCCTGGCCGCCGGCGCCCTCGATCTCGATGCGCGCCGCGAGCGCGCCGGTCGCCACCGTGAGGTTGGGCCGACCCATGGCGGGCTTGAGGTAGGCGTCGTAGGTCGACCAGCGGCGCCCGCCGTTGCAGGTCACCTGGTAGGGACCGGCGCCCTCCTGCTCGGCGCCGTTGAAGTCGTCGTTGCGCTTGAGCCCGCTGGCCACCGCGCTCTCGACCCACGCGCTGGTGAGCTCGTGGTCGTAGCGCCGGTCCTCGACGACCAGCGGGCCGTCGGTGCCGTGGTAGCGGCCGCCGAGCCGGGTGTTGCCCTCGGCCTTCTTGAAGTAGGGCAGGACGTCGTCGTAGCCCCAGCCGGCCGCGCCGTACTGGTCGCGCCACGCGTCGTAGTCGACCGCGTTGCCGCGGATGTAGATCATGGCGTTGATCGCCGAGCAGCCGCCGAGCGCCTTCATCCGCGGCCAGCTCGTACGCCGCCCGTGCAGCTGCTTCTGCTCGGTGGTCTTGTAGCTCCAGTCCCACTTGGTCTGGACCAGGCCGACGAACCCCGCGGGGATCATCACCTCGTCGATCTCGGGGGCTCCCCCCGCCTCGACGAGCAGCACGGTGGTGGCGGGGTCCTCGGTCAGCCGGGCAGCGAGCACGGCGCCCGCGCTGCCGGCCCCGACGACGACGTAGTCGTAGGTGTCCTGGGTCACGTAAGCGAACTTACTCCGCGGTAGGAGCGCTGTCAGGGTGAGGGCCCATCGCTGGACGCCTTCAGGGCTGCAGGAGCCGCCGCTGGGGGCCGTTGAGAGGCAGGTCGGCCGCCCGCCGGTCCGCGAGCACCGCCTCCTCGACTCGTCCCAGACGCCGCAGCAGCACCGCGCGCGACGCGTGCCACCACGGGTAGTGCTCGAGACCGACCAGGTCGTCCATGAGCGCCAGCCCCGTCCGCGGGCCGTCGCGGTGCGCGACGGCCGCCGCCCGGTTGAGGCGCACGACCGGCCCGTCGTCGAGCGTCAGCAGCACGTCGTACCAGGAGACGACGGCGCCCCAGTAGGTCTCGTCGTACGACGGTGCGAGGGCGTGGCACGCCGCGATCGCGGCCTGCACCACGTAGGAGCGTGGCCGGTCCGGCGAGCGGCGCAGGGCCTCCCCGACCAGGGGGACCGCCTCACGGATCGCCGCCGCGTCCCACCTCGTGCGGTCCTGCTCGGCGAGCAGCAGCGGGCGTCCGTCGTCGACCCGGGTGGCGCGCCGCGAGTCCTGCAGGAGCAACAGCGCCAGCAACCCGAGGGCGTCGGGGTCGTCGGGCTGCAGCCGCACGAGCAGCCGGGCCAGCCGGATGGCCTCCTCGACCAGCGCGGGCCGCACCACCGTGTCGCCGCTGCCGGCGGCGTACCCCTCGTTGAAGACCAGGTAGACCGTCGCGAGGACCGCCGCCCATCGCTCGGGCAGCTCGCTGTCAGCCGGCACGCGGTAGGGGATGTGGGCGTCGCGGATCTTCTGCCGGGCCCGGGTGAGCCGCTTGGCCATCGAGACCTCGGTCGTCAGCAGCGCGCGGGCCACCTCGGCCGTGTCGAGCCCGCACAGCGTGCGCAGCGCGAGCGCGACCTGGGTGGCGGGGGCCAGGCTCGGGTGGCAGCAGGTGAAGACGAGTCGTAGGAGGTCGTCCTCGAGCCGGGAGTCGTCCCACGACGGCAGGTCGGGGTCGTGCGGGTCCGTCGCAGCCACCTCCTTGGGCCGTCGCACCGCCTC
>CALRVO020000260.1:0-5994 GCA_943371595.1 Sphingomonas paucimobilis | reverse complement strand
AGCCGACCTCCGAGAGCGGCGCGTGCACGAGCGAGTCGATGTAGGCCATCGCCGCGTCGGTGCCCTCCCACTCGTTGCCGTGGATGTTGTTGCTGAACCAGACCGGGGTCTTGTACTGCGCGAGCAGCGTCGGGTCGGCGGCCGCGGCGACCGGGTCGCGGGCGATCTTGTCGCGCCACGCGGCCTGCTGCGCGGTCTCGGCCTCGGTCTCGGGGGCCGTGACCGTCACGAGGTAGAGGTCACGGCCGGCGGTCGAGCGACCCACCACCTGCGCCGAGATCCGGTTGCTCTCGCCCATCCACTCGGTGAGCAGCGGGGCCAGGTCGGGGTGCCCGAGCAACCGCGGGGTGTAGGCCGCGTCGTCGGGGTTGTCGCGGTAGTAGCGCAGCGCCGGCTGGTAGGGGTAGGACGTCGGCATCTCGATCGGGTCGCCCGAGACCAGGGTCTCGGCCGCGGCCGCCCGGCGGACGAGGTCGGCCCGCTCGACGGGAGCCACGCTGGTGGCGGTAGCGGCCCCGCGGCCGCCCGTGCCGGGGCTGCCGGCCGGTCCTGCGGCGGGGGTGGTGGCGCCGTTCCGGCCCTCGCCGGTCGGCTCGACCGGTTCGGCACCGGCCTCGGGGATCGACAGTGCCGTGGCCAGCAGGGTCGCGCCGGCCCAGCCGGCGAGCATGCGTGTGCGTCTCAACGTGCTCTCGTTCCTGTGGGAGTGAGGTGTCCGCGACCGGACTTGTCTGACAATCTCCGATGCCCCGGGTCGTGTCCACAGATCGGCCAGGACGTCTCGGCATTCAGGACTAGACCGCCGACGGTCAGGCACGATGGGCGACGTGAGCGACGTCGACCTTCCCGCCCGGCACTCCTGCCGGGCCCTGCTCGTCGACGGCGACCGGGTGCTGCTGGCCCGGCACCGCATCGGGGAGGGCGAGTCGGACGTGGTCTGGGTCGGCCCCGGCGGCGGGATCGAGGGCGACGAGAGCCACGAGGAGGCCCTGGCCCGCGAGCTGCTGGAGGAGACCGGCCACGTCCTGGCCGACACCGCCGCTCCACGACTGGTGTGGGTCCAGGACCTCGACCTGCCCGAGCTGCGCCCCCACGGCTGGTCGGGGGTGCGCAACCACTTCTTCCTCGTGCCCGTCGCGGCGTTCGAGCCGGGCAGCGGCGTCGCGGACGACGACCCCGGCCACCCCGACCAGGAGGGCATCGAGGCGATGCGCTGGTGGTCGCTCGCCGAGATCCGCGCCGCGCACCGCGACGGCGTGCTCTTCTCGCCGCGCGCGCTGCCGACCCTGCTGGCCGACGTCCTGGCGTCGCCGCCCGACGAGCCCCTGCGCCTCGGGCTCTGATGCGCGTGCGCGGCCGGGTTCAGGCTCCGGTCGTGCGCTCGTTGTAGACGCCGGCCTGCTCCTGGCCGGACAACCCGGCGATCGCGGTCATCACCTCGTCGGTGAGCAGGCGCCGCGCCCTGCCGAGGGGTACGTCGTCGAAGCGGCCCACGACGTCGATCGGCTTCCCGAACTCGACGGTCACCCGCACCACGCGGGGCAGCCGCGCCCCCACGGGCTGCAGCTCCTCGGTGCCGACGAGCCCGACCGGCACCACCGGCACGCCCGCGGTCAGCGCGAGGTGCGCGACCCCGGTGCGCCCGCGGTAGAGACGTCCGTCGCGCGAACGGGTGCCCTCGGGGTAGATGCCGAACGCCTCGCCGCGCCCGAGCACCTCGAGGGCGACGTCGAGCGAGGCGATCGCCGCCCGGGTGTCGTCACGGTCGACGGGCAGCATCCCGAGCCCCTCGAACCACGCCCGCTGCAGCGCCCCCCGCAGGCCGGTGCCCTCGAAGTAGTCGGACTTGGCGAGGAAGACGACCTTGCGCGGCACGACCACGGGGATCACGACCGAGTCGACGAAGCTCAGGTGGTTGCTGGCCAGCACCACGCCACCGGTGCTCGGCACGTGCTCGAGCCCCCGCACCGTCGGACGCCAGACGGCCTTGGCGAGCGGCGGCACGACCGCGTGCAGGACCCGGTACATGACCACGCGGTCAGTCTGGCGGTTACCGGTGGGTCCACCGAGCCGACGAGACCCTGGTCACGTCACCTCACGCCACGTCGAGTCGGCGTCGCGACTCACTCCGAACGCCGACTCGACACGAATCCGCTTCACCTCGACGCCGACTCGGCGTCGGGCCGGGGTCGGGTCCAGACCCAGGGCGTCGTGGTGGTCACCGCGACCAGGCCCGACCGCTCGAGGATCGGGCGCGACATTGCCGTGCAGTCGCTCTGCAGGTAGCGGACGCCGCGCCCCAGCGCCGAGCGTGCCCGCGCCGCCGTCATCGCCCGGTAGAGCCCGAGCCCGCGGTGGGTCGGCAGCGTCGCCCCGCCCCAGAGACCGGCGAACTCGGTGCCCTCGACCACCACGAGCCGCCCCGACGACACCACCTGCGGGCCGTCGAACGCGCCCCACGCCTCGACCCGACCCTCGCCGCGCGCCACCTGGTCGGCCAGGCTGCCCCCGCGGCCGAAGACGGCCAGCGACACCGCGCTCGCCGCCGCCAGCTCGTCGGGCGTGCGGAGACGGCGTACGGACAGGCCCTCGCGCAGGGGGACGTCGACCGCGAGCGCTGCGGCCTCGCCGACCATCACCGTCTCGACCTCCTCGGGCTGCAGACCGGCGTCGCGCAGGGACGGCTCGAGCGTGGGCAGGTCGTCGTGCCCGCGGGTCTTCCACTCGAAGGTGGGCACGTCGGTCTCGTCGCGGAAGAACGCCACCGTCGCGGTGACCAGCGCCGCGACGTCGTGGCCGGCGAGGCTCTCGTAGCTGACGAACCCCCGGTCGCGGTGGACGGCCCGCCACAGCGGCCCGACCCGGTCGTGGGTGTCGGCACCCTCCACCTCGGCGACCCCGCGCAGCTGGGTGTCGTAGGCGGTCAGGAGCTCGGTCGCGTCGGGCACGGGCCACATCATGTCCGACACCGTGAGCACGGGTACTCAGCCGCCGTGAGCCGTCGCGCCCGGCCCACCGAGGGCCCGGCGGTGCTCTGATGGGCCCATGTTCACCTACGCCGACCCGCGCGTGTGCCCGTCCTGCCGCGAACCGCTGCCGCAGGACGTCTCCCCCGACCACCGCTGCACCACCTGCGACGTGCTCCTCGGGCACCCGCGGGCCGCCGAGGTGTTCCAGGCGCTGCAGCGGGTCGACACCCTGGTCGAGCGGTTGCGCGCCGCCTCCTGGGCACCCGCGCCGGTCACGGTCGACACCCCCGCCCCGCAGCCCGCCCCGCAGCCCTCCCCGCCCGCCCCGTCGTACGCCGCCCCGCCGGCGGGCCCGGTCGTCCCCCCGCTCGTCGTGCCGCCCCCGCGCACCGGCGTGCGCACGTCGTCGGTCCCCGCCATCCTGCTCGGCCTGGGGGCGCTGTGCCTGCTGGTGGCGGCCGTCATCTTCCTCGCCGTCGCCTGGGGCTGGCTCGGGGTCGGCGGCCGCACCGCCGTCCTGGCGACCCTCACCGCGGCCGCCGGCGGTGGTGGACTCGTGCTGCGGGCCCGCGGCCTGCGGGTCTCGGCCGAGGCGCTGGTCACCGTCTCGCTCGGCCTGCTCGTCCTCGACGTGCTCGGCGCCGAGCGCGCCGGGTGGGTCGGCGGGTCCGACGGCCTCGAGGGCGCGGCCCTCACGGTCACCGTCGGCCTCGTCCTCGCCGCCGCCGGGTCGCTCCTGCTCCTCGTGGACCGGCGGCTCGCCGCACCCCAGGTCGCCGTCGTCCTGGGGCTCCTCGTCGCCCAGGTCGCCCTGCCCGAGACGCCCGTCGGTCACGACCTCCTGGTCGCTGCCCTGGCCACCGTCGGGTTCGCGGCGCTCGCCGTGGTGGTGCGCGCGACCGGCCACCTCGCCGTCCTGACGTGGCTCGCGGTCGCCGCGGCCACCCTGACCTGGCTCGACCTCACGCTGAGCGCGCTGGTCGGTGTCGTCGAGGTCGCCGACGCCGATCGCCTCAGCGTCGGTGGGCTCTGGTCCTCCGGCAACGGCATCGCCCTGCTCACCGCCGCGCTGCTCCTGCTCGCCCCGCTCGCCGCCCGGCGCGACGAGGCCCTCCTCCAGGTCTGCACGACCGCCACCGCCAGCATGCTCACCGGGCTCGTCGCGCTCCCGGTCCTCGACAACGGCGTCACCGACGTCGGCGCCGCCTCGCTGGTCGCCGGCGGGCTGTGGACCGCCGCCGCCTACGCCGTCCCGCGCCGGCGGCTCGCGGTCCCCGTCGTCCCGGCGGCCCTGTCGCTGGTGCCCGGCGCGATGATCGCCCTGGCCCTGGCGGCCCAGGCCCTCGCCTCGGCCCTCAGCCCGACCGGCTCGCTGCGGCTCGACCCCTCCGACCCGGTCGCCGCGCCGTGGCTGCTGGTGCCCGTCGTGGGCGCCGCGGTGGCCCTCGTGCTCGTCCTGGTCCCGGGCGCCGCCCGACGGGCGCTGGCGGTCCGCGTCGTCCCGGCGGCGCTGCTGCTCGCCGCCGTCGCGACGCTCGCCCTGCAGCCGGTGCCGCTGTGGACCGTCGTGGCCGGCCTCGGACTGGTCGGCACGGCGTACGCCGCCGAGGCGCAGCGCCGCGACGAGGTCGGCGCCCTGGTGCAGGCGCTCGCTGCGTGCGGGGTCCTGGTGGCCTCCCTCCCGGTCGCCGCGGCGAGCACGGGCCTGCTCCTGGTGCCGCTGGCCCTGCTCACCGGTGTCGCGGGCGTGACGCTCCTCCTCGGCCGGTTCCCGACCGCAGCGCAGGTCGGCGGGGTGCTCCTGCCGTTCTCGCTGGCGGGTCTGACCTGGGTCCTCGGTGACCTCGCCGGTCTCGAGGCCTCCCGCGCCGTGCCCGTGCTGGTGGTGCTCGCCGCGGTGGCGCTCGCCCGCCCGCAGGTCGAGCTCGAGGCCGCCACCGGTCTCGCCGGCGCGTTCGCCGCGCTCGCCGGTATCGGGCTCGCTGACGACGAGAACCTCAGCCTCGCGCTCCACCTGACCCTCGCGGGCGCCCTGGTGGTCGTCCACTCGCTGGTGCACCCGTCGCGCCGGCCGCTGGCCTGGTTCGGCACGGCCCTGCTGGTGCTGGCCACCTGGGTCCGCCTCGCCGACCTGGGGGTCCACGCACCGGAGCCCTACACGCTGCCCACCGCACTGCTGCTGGTCGCCGTCGGCCTGCACCGGCTGCGCCGCGACCCCGCGTCGTCGACGGCCCTCACCCTGCTGCCCGGTCTGCTGCTGGCCACCGTGCCGTCGTTCCTGCAGGTGCTCGCCACCGACCCGGTCTCGCTGCGCGCCGCCCTGCTCGGCGTCGCCTGCCTGGTGCTCGCCCTGGGCGGCGCCCAGCTGCGCTGGAGCGCACCGTTGCTCGTCGGGTCGGCCGTCGGCGGGCTGCTCGCGCTGCTCGAGCTCGCGCCCTACGCCGCCGAGACCCCGCAGTGGGTCCTCATCGCGCTCGCCGGCACGGCCCTGGTCGTCGTCGGCACCACCTGGGAACGCCGGGTCGCCGACCTGCACCGAGCCGCGCACTTCGTCGGCCGGCTGCGCTGAAGCCGGGTGCGCTGAGGCCGGGGGCGCTGAGGCCGGGGGCGCGGTTGAGCCCGGTCACTCCCCCGGCTGGAAGAACGCGGCCACCACGTCGACGGCCACCCCCGAGCGCCGCAACGGGGTCCCCTCCTCGAGGTAGGCCTGCCGGGCCTCGTCCTGGTGGCTCGGCGGCAGTGACCCGTCGGCGCGCACGACCCGCCACCACGGCACGCCGGCACCGTGACGGGCCAGCACGTTGCCGACCAGGCGCGGGCCGCTGCCGACGACGTCACCGATCGCGCCGTAGGTGGTGACCCGGCCGCGAGGGACGCTCTCGACCAGGCCCAGGACCCGCTCGACGTAGTCGTCGTCGGCACGCACCATCAGCGCTCCTCCCCTCGGGGTCCGAGGGCGACGGCGAGCGTGACGATCACGAGCAGCGCTGCCGCGAGGGCACCGGGCCACAGCCCGTCGGGGGCG
>CALRVO020000259.1:0-5996 GCA_943371595.1 Sphingomonas paucimobilis | reverse complement strand
ACCGGGTTCGACCTCGCCACCGGTGCGTTCGTGCACGCCCACCCCCTCGGCACGCCCACCACCACCGACGAGGGCAGCGACCTCACCTTCCACACCGCACTGGGCACGCCCGGCACCTACCGGTTCTTCGTGCAGGTCCGCGTCGACGGGTTCGTCCACACCGTCCCGCTGACCGCCACGGTCGCGTGACGGCGTGGGTCAGGCCTCGAGTCCGCTGAGGTCGGGGGGTACGTCGACCGCGTGCTCGCGCAGCACCTCGAGCGGCACCAGCGACAGCACGGCGTCGCTCGTCGCGGCGAGCACGACGGGCGCCGCGGCGCCGTCGTGGTGGGCGCGGGCCCAGTTGCGCGCGGTCACGCACCAGCGGTCACCGGGCACCAGCCCGTCGAAGCCGTACATCGGCAGCGGCGTGACGAGGTCGTTGCCGATCGAGCGCTGGTGCGCCAGGAACTCGGGCGTCACCACCGCGCAGATCGTGTGGCTGCCCGGGTCCTGCTCCGACGGGCGGCAGCACCCGTCGCGGAAGAAGCCCGTCATCGGCTCGGTCCCACAGGGCTCGAGCTCCCCGCCCAGCACGTTGCGCTCACTCACCCGCTCAGCCTCCCACGCGACGTACCCTCACGTGGTGGTCACGCCCCGCCCGCCAGTCCCCGAGACCGACCTCGCGCCCGCGGACTGGCTCGTGGCCCAGCTGACCGGCTTCGGCGCGATCGTGCGCCAGCTCGTGCCGGCGACGTTCCCGCGGTTCGCCCGGGTGCTGCACCGTCCCGACCAGGGGATGCCCGACCCGGACGCGCCTGCGTCGTGGGCCGCGGTCGCCCAGCGCCACGGCACCACGCTCCACGCGGCCGCTCAGTACGACGCCCTGGCGCGTGGGTCGGTCGACCACCAGCCCCCGTTCGGGTCGCTCGACCGGATGACCCTGCCGGCCCTGCGCGACGTGCTCGCCCGCCACACCAGCACGCCGGAGCGGTGCTGGTCGGCCCTGTGGCACGGGCTCGGGTCGAGCCCGCGGTCGTGGCAGGCGGCCCCGACCTTCCACCTGCCGCACCGCGACTACTGGCTCTTCGCCGGCACCCTCGACGCGCTGGTCGGTCTGGCGGTCGACCTCGAGCACGCCGGGATGGAGGAGGAGGCCGCGGCCGGGCAACTGCAGCTCACGACCCTCGGACCGGGGCCGGTCACCCCGGAGCAGCAGCACGCGTTCACCCGCGCCTCGCGCGCGCACGGCGGCGTCCAGTCACCCCACCTGTGGTGGCCGGAGGACCGCACCTGGTGCGTGGCCACCGAGATCGACCTCGACAGCACGGTGGTCGCCGGGTCGGCCGCCCTGGTCGCCGAGGTGCTGGCCGCCCCGGACCTCGAGGCGTTCGAGGTCACCGCCGACACCTCGCTGATGGCCGGGGCCGACCTGGTCAACGCCCTCGACCCGCGCGGCCGCTGACCCGGCGCACCACCGCCTGGTGCGTATCGGTGGCGGTCGCTCAGGACGCCGCCTCGACCGTGCGCACGGCGGCGAGCAGCGTCGGCAGCAGCGCGTCGGCGATGACGGCGTAGCCCCGGCTCGAGGGGTGGAAGCGGTCGGCCGAGAAGAGCGTCGGGTCGGTGCCGAAGGCGCGGCCGGCGACCTGGTCGCGGTCGGCCACCAGACCGCCCTCGGCGACCGTGGCCGACGCCTGCTGCGAGCGGAGGTGCTCGCCGGCAGCCCGTACGACGTCGCGCAGGAAGACCGGCACGTGCGGCACGGCGCTCAGGTCGGGCGCCGGCGCCACCACGACCTCGGCCCCCGCCGCGCGGAGCCGGCGTACGGCGAGCGCGAGGGCCCGCACGGCCCGGTCCACCGGCTCGAGGTGCGTCAGGTCGTTGGCGCCGACGACGACCAGCGCGACCCCGGGCGCCCAGGGCAGGACGGCGTCGACCTGGGCGGCGAGCCCGGTGCTGCGCGCACCGGGCACCGCGACGACGTGCGACGTCGCCTCGTGCCCGTGGGTCGCGAGCCCGTGCACGAGGCGTGGCGCGAGCCGCTCGTCGACCCGGGCGGCGCCCTGCCCCCAGGCGATGGAGTCCCCGAGCACCGCAAGTCGCACCGTCATGCCCTCCATCGTGCCGGTCACCCCCAGGGGCGACCCCGTGCGGACAGCCGTCGTGACTCAGAGGGTGACCGGGCGCCAGTCGTCGGGCGGGTCCTCGCCCGTGCGGCCGTCGACCGCCTCACGCAGCAGGTCGGCGTGACCGGTGTGCCGGCCGTACTCCTCCACGAGGTCGCAGACCAGCCGCCGCAACGAGGCCTGCTGGCCGTCGAAGGACGTCGCGACCGGCTGGTCGAGGCCGCCGGTGGTGAGGCGGTCGGCGAGGTCGGCCCGGGAGCGGGCCACAGCGCCGTCGTAGAGGGCGTAGAGGTCGGCGGGGGAGTCGTGGGCGGCGGTGACGAACTCCCAGTCGTCGGTGCCGTCGTGGGCGCGGTAGGGCGAGTCGGGCTCGTCGCGCAGCTCGCCGCCGCCGATCTTGGTGACCCGGTGGTGGTCCTCGACGAGGGCGAGGTGCTTGAGCAGCCCGCCGAGCGTGAGGTCGGAGGTGCCGATCGTGGTCGCGAGGCCCGCGGCGTCGAGGCCGTCGACCTTCCAGCGGAAGGTCCAGCGCAGCCGGTCGAGCGACCCGACGAGGTGCTCGACCTCGGTGCCGGCCAGCGGGGGTTCCCAGGGCGGGGTGGTGGTCATGGGCCGACGCTACGACCGATCGCGGACGGTCGGGGTCCTCGTCAGGGGTTGGCGGCCAGGAAGAGGTAGGCCGCCAGCAGCACCAGGTGGACGCCACCGTTGAGCGGCTTCGCACGCCCGGGAACGATCGTGAGCACGCTGACGACGACCGTCAGCATCAGCAGCACGATCTGCATCGACTCCAGGCCGAGGTCGAGGGGCCCGTCGAGCCAGATCGAGGCGATCGCGATCGCGGGGATCGTCAGGCCGATGGAGGCCATCGCGGAGCCGTAGGCAAGGTTGAGGCTGGTCTGCACCTTGTCGCGTGCGGCGGCGCGCGAGGCGGCGATCGACTCGGGCAGCAGCACGGTCAGGGCGATCACCACACCGACGAACGCGCCCGGGAAGCCGACGACCTCGACGCCGTCCTCGATCGCGGGGGAGCAGACCTTCGCCAGTCCGACGACCGCGACCAGGGCCGCGACGAGCAGTCCCAGGCTGGTCCACGCCGCCCGGGACGTCGGCGGGTCGGCGTGGCCGTCGCCGTCGTCGTCACGGGGTCCGCGCTTGCCGGTCGGAACCGGGAGGAAGAAGTCGCGGTGCCGCACGGTCTGGGTGAAGACGAACATGCCGTAGAGCACCAGCGAGGCGACCGCGGCGAAGGCGAGCTGGGAGCCGGTGAACGTCGGCCCGGTGTCGTCGGTGAACCGCGGGAGCACCAGGGTCACACCGGCCAGCGCGATGACGGTGGCCAGGGCCGACCCGGTGCCCTCGGCGTTGAACGTGGCCAGGTGGTGCTTGAGCGCCCCGACCACGAGCGAGAGCCCGACGATGCCGTTGACGGTGATCATCACCGCGGCGAACACGGTGTCGCGCGCCAACGTCGAGGTGCCCTCCCCGCCACTGACCATCAGGGTGACGATCAACGCGACCTCGATCACGGTGACCGCCACGGCGAGCACCAGCGACCCGAACGGCTCGCCGACCTTGTGGGCGACGACCTCGGCGTGGTGCACCGCGGCCAGCACCGCGCCGACCAGCACGACGGCGACCGCCACGGACAGCGCCACCGGCAGGTAGCGACCCCAGGTCGGGACGAGCACCACCAGGGCGACCAGGGGAACGAGCGTCGTCCAGGAGAACCAACGGTCGTCGGTCGTGTCCTTGGGCGCGTCCTTGGGCGTGTCCTGGGGCGTGCCCCGGGGCGTGTCCTCAGGTGTGTCCTGGGTGGTCTCCCGCGTCGTGTCGGTCATCCGGGCCAACTTTAGGGGGTGGGCCCGCACCGTCCGACAACCTCTACGATCGTTGCCGATGGCAACCACCGACGACACCACCGGCCCGGGCAGCGCCCCCGGGGCCCCGGCGCGAGCCGGCGCGGGCACCGGCGACTACACGCACGCCCAGGTCCTCACGATCCTTTCCGGGCTGCTGCTCGGGATGTTCCTCGGTGCCCTCGACCAGACGATCGTCAGCACCTCGATCCGCACCATCGCCGACGACCTCGACGGGCTCTCGGTCCAGGCGTGGGTGACCACCGCCTACCTGATCACCTCGACGATCACCACGCCGATCTACGGCAAGCTCGGTGACCTCTACGGGCGCAAGAAGCTCTTCATGTTCGCCATCTCGGTGTTCATCCTCGGCTCGGTGCTGTGCACGTTCGCGACCTCGATGTACGAGCTCGCCGCGTTCCGCGCCTTCCAGGGCCTCGGCGCCGGGGGTCTGTTCACCCTGGTGCTCGCCATCATCGGCGACATCGTGTCGCCGCGCGAGCGGGCCAAGTACACCGGCTACTTCATGGCCACCTTCGGCACCTCCAGCGTCCTGGGCCCGGTGATCGGCGGGTTCTTCGCCGGACGCTCCGAGATCCTCGGCGTCACCGGGTGGCGCTGGGTGTTCCTGGTCAACGTGCCCGTCGGCATCGCCGCCCTCGTCGTCGTCTACCGCACCCTCCACCTCGACCACCAGCGCCGCGAGGCCCGCATCGACTGGTGGGGCGCCAGCGCGCTCGTCGTCGGTCTGGTGCCGTTGCTGGCCGTGGCCGAGCAGGGCCGCGAGTGGGGATGGGGCTCCGGCATCGCCCTGGCCTGCTACGTCGTCGGAGCGCTCGGCATCGTCGCGTTCGTGCTGGCCGAGAAGGCCATGGGTGACGCCGCGCTGATCCCGTTGCGGCTCTTCCGCATCCGCGCCGCCGCGGTGACCATCACCGCGAGCGTCGCCATCGGCGCCGCGATGTTCGGCGGCATCCTGATCCTCCCGCTCTACATGCAGGTCGTCCACGGAGCCAGCCCGACCGAGGCCGGGCTGCTCATGCTGCCGATGGTCCTCGGGCTGATGACCGGGGCGCTCGTCTCGGGCCAGCTCATCTCCCGCACCGGCAAGACCCGGATCTTCCCGCGGGTCGGCTCGGCGTTGATCGTGGTCGGGCTGCTGCTGCTGTCGACCACCTCGGCCGACACCTCGCTGGTCGTCGTCGACCTGTTCATGCTGATCCTCGGCCTGGGTCTCGGCAACTGCATGCAGCCGCTGCTCCTGATCATGCAGAGTGCCGTGCCCCCGTCCGAGATCGGTGTCGCCACGAGCTCGGCCACGTTCTTCCGCCAGATCGGCGGCACCATCGGCGTCGCGGTGTTCCTCTCGGTTCTCTTCTCCACCGTCGGCCCCCACATCTCCGACGAGATCGACAAGGCGTCGACCACCGAGTCCTTCCAGCAGGTCGTCGCCGACCCCAACCCGACCGACCGGATGATCCTCGAGGCCGGGGGAGCGGCGTCCGCCCAGGTGCAGGACGACTCCTCCTTCATCGACCGGCTCTCCCCGGCCCTGGCCCACCCGTTCAAGCAGGGCTTCGCCTCCTCGATGGACACCGTGTTCCTGATGGGAGCCGGGGTCGGCCTGATCGCCTTCCTCCTCCTGCTCCTGATGCCCTCGGTCGAGCTGCGGGCCACCTCGGCCGCGGCCGCCGCACGCGCCACCGCCGCTCCCGAGAAGTCCTAGTCCTGGCTCCGTCCGGGTGGCCCGGTCGGTCCGTTGTTGCGGTTGGTGTGCGCGCCTTCGGCGCGGGGTTGCGCCTGCGGCGGGCTAGAGGTCCTGCGGGCCGGGGTCCGTGGTGGGGTGGGACGTCGGCTCCGGCGGGGCCGAACCGCACCCCGCAGCTGGCGACGCCGTGTCGCACCCTGACCTGAGCTGTGGTTCAGATGAGCGGTGTGCGCCACGCCGCGCTTGACGCTCTGCCGGGGCGCGCTTCGTCCGCGCCTGCGCCGCCGCCCCACCCCGCTCGGGTCCGCGGCCGGCGGTCCC
>CALRVO020000258.1:0-6009 GCA_943371595.1 Sphingomonas paucimobilis | reverse complement strand
AGGGGCGAGCCGGTGACCCAGGTCACACGGCTCGCGTCTTTCTGGGTCCTCGGGTGACCCGCTCCCTCCCTCCAGCGACACCTCCCCCCAGGAGCCCTCCCATGCGCCTATCGCGCCCCCCTCGGCGACCCCGTCGACTCCTCCTACCGGCGCTCGCTCTCGGGCTCGCCGTACCCGTGATCGCGGTGACGGCGGCCGCGCCGGCGTCCGCCGCCCTCAGCAGTCCCGGCAACGGTGCCACGGTCTCCGGCAACGTGGCGATCACCGAGTCGGGTGCGACCAACACCTGCCAGCTCGGCCAGGGCAGCCCGTCCTCGCGGCTCGCCGTGACCCGGTTGGCGGACAACACCGTCGTCCACACCGCCAACCGGAGCGGCACCGGCACCCTGTCGACCTCGTGGCCCAGCCTCGGGCAGCCGCGGGGCCAGTTCCGGATCCAGTCCTTCGCGCGCAACTCGGTCAGGTCCGGCTTCCTCAACCTCGGCTGCACCAACCAGGGCGAGGTGCTGGTCTCCACCATCACCGTCACCCTCGACAACGCCGCCACCGTCGCCGTCGACCTTCCGCCGTCGGTCGTGACCGGCGAGACGCTCCCGGTCACCGTGCGCACCACCGCCGTGGGCACCGGCGTGACCGGCCAGGTCGTCGCGGGCCGCACGGTCACCGTCACCGTGCCCGGCGTCGGCACCGACGAGGTGACCACCGGGTCCGACGGCGTGGCCTCCACCTCCTTCGACCTGCCCGACCTGCCGGCCGGGTCGCTCGCGGTCGACGCGCAGGTCCAGCCGGACGCGTCCTACTCCGGCCGCTCGGGGAGCGCGACGACCACGCTGACCAAGCGCACCACCCAGACGCTCTACCGCGGTGACACCCGCGGCGAGCCCGGCACCCGCGCCCGGCTCGAGGCGCTGCTGGTCGACGCCACCCCTGGCAGCGACCGCTTCGGCGACCCCGTCGTCGACGAGCCGGTCGCGCTCGCCCTCGGCGACGACCGGGCCGACGTCGCCACCGTCGCCTCGGGCCGCGCGGTGCGCACCGTCGCGCTCGACGGACCCTCGCGGTCGGTGCCCGTCGCGGCGGCGTACGCCGGGGACGAGGTCTACCTGCCCAGCGGCGACGGCATCAGCTTCTTCGTCGGCGACGACGCCGCGCAGCCCGCGCCGGTGCAGAGCGGCCCGAGCGGCGGCCTGACCACCGCCGTGACCGGCCTGCTCGGCCAGCTCCTCGGCACGGTGTCGAGCGCCCTGCCGGTCACCCTGCAGAGCGACCTGCCGCTCCTGGGCTCCGCGCTCAGCACCGCCAACCTGCAGCGGCTGCTCGACACCCTGATCTCCCCGCTGACGCCCGTGCTCGCCGGCACCGGCGACCCCGTCGACGACGCGATCGGCGCGATCCTCGACGGCCTCGAGGGCTCCTCGCCGCTCGGTGACGTCGTCAGCACCGCCCGCTTCAACTGGCGTTCGTCGTACGTCGCCCCCGACGGCACCCGACGCAACCGCGAGTTCACGTCGTTCATCGGCGTCCCCCAGCCGCTCGACGTGACCGGCGACGGGCGCAGCGACGTCCTCGCCAACGTGACCCTGGCGCGGATCACGGCCGACTCGGTCGTGCCGCGTCTCGAGGTCGCCCGCCTCGGCGACGTCGCCGGCCCGCTCCCGCTCAGCCTGCAGGCGGTCATCGACCTGCCGGGCAGCGACGACGACTACCGCTTCGGCTACGACACCCGGCAGGGCTCCGCGCCGCGGTCGTTCACCGCCGACGTGCAGCTCGCCGACGGCGGCGCCGTCCTCGACGTCGCCTCCGAGGGCGACGACCGGCTCACCGTCTCGGGCGCGATCGTGCCCGGCGGCGACGACGCCTCACCCGCCGAGCAGCGCTTCGGGGTCACCTTCAGCGACGCCCCGTCCGCGGCCACCCTCGGCCTCGGGCTCGGCTCCGGCGGCTCCCAGGACGTCGCGGCCTCGCTCCGCACCGACGAGCCGACCCGCGTCGACCTGTCCCTGGTCGACGACGGCGGGGCCGACGAGGTGTTCCTCGCCGACGCCACGCTCGACCAGGTCGACGGCGACGTCGCGCTGGTCGTGTCGGGCTCCGAGACCACCGGCCTGACCGCCGACCTCACCGGCGACGGCGGCCTCGACCAGGTGTCGCTGCGTGCCCGGTCGCTCGACGCCGGCCGCACCGCCTCCGACGTCCGGCTCGCGCTCACCGACGTGCCCGACTCCGTCTCGTTCGGGTTGACGGCCGACGGTGCCGGCGAGCTCACCGCCAGCGGCCCGATCGGCGTCTTCGAGGCCGGCTACGCCTCGGGGCGCGACCTCGCGCTGCTCGACGACCCGGCCTACCTGCGGCTGCTGCAGGCTGGGGAGACCCAGTCGATCGCCCTGCGCCTGCCCGGCTTCGAGGGCATGCAGGTCAGCCTCGGTGACGAGCTGTCGCTGGCGCTGACGCTGGCCCCGACCCCGCTGCGCGCGCTGGTCGACCAGGACGGACGCACCTTCGACGCCCGGATCAACGACGCCCCGCACCAGCTGCGGCTCGCCCTCTCACCCGAGGGATCGGTCACCGTGGAGGGCTCCGACCCGATCGGTGAGCTCACGCTCGCGGCACGCGACGAGGCCGGCATCCTGAGCGGCGCCACCGACCTCGACCTGCGTCTGGTCGACGTGCCGAGCCTGCTGACGGTCGGCGTCGAGGACGCCGGTGTCGTCTTCGACACCGGCGGCGACCCGATCGGTCTGCTCGAGGTGTTCGCCGACAACGGCACCGACCTCGCCGTGCCAGGTGACGAGGACGGCCTCCTGGTCCGCACCTCGCCCGACGGCACGGCGCTCGCCGGCCGGATCTCCGGCCTGCGACGGATCGAGGCCAGCCTGGGCGACCAGCCCGACGTCCTGCTCGACACCGTCGCGGGCAAGGTCTTCACCATCACCCTGCGCGAGACCGACGGCGCCGGGTCGGTGCTCAGCGCCACGCGCGCCACGCTCGACCGCCTCGTGCCAGGGATGCGGCTCGGCCTGGTCGACGACGGCACCGGGGCGACCCGCCTGACCTACTCGGCCTCCGAGGCGACCAACAGCCTGTCCTTCGACCTGGGTGGGCTCTCGGGCTCGATCAGCGGGCCGCTGCCGCAGCGGCTGCTCGTGTGCATGGCCGGCGACGAGGCCTGCCTGCCCGGCGTCGGGATCGACGACCCGGGCCTCGGGTCGGTGCGGTTCGCCGCCAGCGAGACCACGACGCTCAACCTGGTCGACCCCAGCGGCGGGCTCAACGCGCAGAACCTCCGGGTGCAGGTGCTCGACCTCACCGGCACGGTCGACGCCGACACGGGCGGTGACGTCTACCTCAACACCACCGAGTTCGGCGACGACTTCGGCAACGGCTGCGGCACGGCCGGGTGCGTCCGACCGATCCAGGGAGGACGGGTCACCGTCGACCTCGGCTCCGCCGGGCTGCTGTTCGAGCCCGGCAACGGCTTCTTCGCCAAGGACGCGATCACCAACCTCAAGGTGCGCAAGCTGTTCGGCCAGCCCATCGGGCTCGACGGCACGGGCGGCACCGGGCAGGTCAGCTGCGTGCCCGCGACCAAGCTCGACGTGACCGTCTTCGACGTCCCGGTCTTCGGTGACATCACGCTGTCGGTCAAGGACGCGATCTGCAACGTGCCGCGGACCTGACCTCCGTCGTACGGCACCTGCAGCACCCGTAGCACCAGCACCACCGGCGCGACCCGCACCCGCCCCACTCGTAGAGTGAGGGGGTGCGGGTCGTCGTCGTCGGAGCCGGGATCGCCGGTCTCACCGCGGCGCGAGCCCTGGCCGACACCGGCGCCGAGGTCGTCGTCCTCGAGGCCTCCGACCGTGCCGGCGGCAAGATCAAGCGGGCCAGCGTCGGGGGAGTGACCGTCGACGTCGGCGCCGAGGCCATGGTCAACCGCCGCCCCGAGGGCATCGGCCTGGCCCAGGCGGTCGGGCTCGAGGTCGTGCACCCGACGACCGCGTCGTCCCGGGTCTGGACGCGCGGTGCGCTGCGCCGGCTCCCGCGCACCCTGATGGGCGCCCCGCTCGACCTCGACGACCTCGAGGCCACCGGCATCCTCAGCCCGGAGGGCATGGTCCGGGCCCGCCACCAGTACGGCGGCCTGCCGCAGGCCGACGAGGCTGCGGACGTCTCCGTCGGCGAGCTCGTCGCCCATCGCTTCGGCGACGAGGTCGTCGAGCGGCTGGTCGAGCCGCTGCTCGGCGGGGTCTACGCCGGCTACGCCCGCGGCATCTCGGTGCGCGCCGCGATCCCGCAGCTGCTCGCCCTGGCCGACAGTGAATTCGTCGGCGGCACCCCGCCCCCGGTCGTCGGCCTGCCGATGTTCGCCGGGATCGCCGGCGGCATGGGCACCCTCGTCGAGCGGCTCGCCGCCGACCTCGACGTGCGCCTGGGCACGACCGTGCGCGAGGTCCGGCGCTCCGGTGCCGGCTTCACCGTCGTCACCGGCCCCGTGCCCGCGTCGGTCGAGGAGACGGCCGACGCGGTCGTGCTCGCCACCCCCGCCGCTCCGACGTCCCGGCTGCTCGCCGACCTCGCCCCGTCGGCGGCAGCCGAGCTGGCCGCGATCGACTACGCCTCGATGGTCGTGGTCACCTTCGCCTTCCGGGCCGCCGACCTGCCCCCGGGCATGGACGAGGCCTCGGGGTTCCTGGTGCCGCCGGTCGACGGGCGCCGCATCAAGGCCGCGACCTTCTCCTTCGCCAAGTGGGACTGGGTCCGCCAGGCCGGTTGCGGCGCCGACGGTGGTGGCGACCTCGCCCTGCTGCGCACGTCGCTGGGTCGCCTCGGCGACGAGACCACCCTGCAGCGCACCGACGACGAGCTGGTCGCGCTGTCGCTCACCGACCTGCGCGAGGCGGTCGGGCTGACCGCGACGCCGGTCGACACCTACGTGCAGCGGTGGGGCGGCGGGTTGCCGCAGTACGCCGTCGGGCACGTCGAGCGCGTCGCCCGCGTCCGCGCCGACGTCGCACGGGTCCCCGGCCTCGCGGTCTGCGGGGCGGCGTACGACGGGGTCGGCATCGCCGCGTGCGTCGCGTCGGCCCAGGCCGCGGCCGGTGAGGTCCTGCGCGGCAGGTCGTAGGGCGACGCTCCGCTACGACGCCTCGAGCACGTCCCACACGGCGCTGTTGCGGGCGTGGGTGCCGAGCCCGCGCGTGACGTAGGCCGCGGCGTAGGAGCCGCCCCAGGACCACCAGGCGCAGCTGCCGCCGGCACCGCCCATGCCGAGCTCGTCGTCGTCGACCTGGAACCCGAGGGTCCAGGTGACCTCCCGGTCGAGCACCCGGTCGTGACCGGAGGCCGCCGGGCCGAGGTAGGCCGCGTGCAGATCGGCGCCGAGCAGCGCGGCCACCGCGCCCTCGGGGGACACGAGCTCGCTGTAGAACGCGGCCAGCCCCCGGGCCGAGGCGTGCAGGCTGATCGCCGGGAAGCTCGTGCGTCGGAACCGGCTGGAGTTGAGCACGTCGACCTCGAGGAGCCCTGCGGGACGCCCCAGTGCCGGACCCCAGCGCGGGTCGCCGAGGTAGGCCTCCGGCCAGTCCGGCGCGACGGCCACGACGTCGGCCACACGGGGCAGGTCGGTCGGAGTGACCCGCAGGTGCAGGTCCCAGCCGTGGGCGGACGCGATCGCTGCGAACCGGTCGGCCAGGTCGTCACCGGTGGCGCGGCGGACGATCTCGTCGCACAGGTGGCCGTAGGTCAGCGCGTGCTCGGCGACCGCAGCACCGGGTCCGTGGTCGGGCGGGGCGTCGGCGAGGAGGGCGACCAGCGCGTCGCGGTCGTCGTAGGCGAGGTCGGCAGCCGCCTCGGGGAAGCACGGTTGACCGGCTGTGTGGGAGAGCACCTGTCGCACGGTGGTCGCCGCCTTGCCGTGGGCGGCGTACGCCGGCCAGAGGTCGGCGACCGGCTGGTCGAGCGCGAGCGCACCCTCCGCGACCGCGCTGAGGACGGTCAGGGCGGCGAACG
>CALRVO020000257.1:0-6023 GCA_943371595.1 Sphingomonas paucimobilis | reverse complement strand
CTGGATGGGCAGCCTGCACGAGGCGGCGGTCGCGGTCGTGGACCTGTGACGCGTCAGACGCCCCCGCCGGGGGTCGCGGGTGAGGGGTCCAGGGCCGCCGACACCGTAAACTCCCCAGCATGAGCCTGCTCGAGTCGATCACCGGACCGCGCGACCTGCGTCGTCTCGACGACGACCAGCTCACGAGCCTCGCGAGCGAGATCCGCGACCTCCTCGTGCAGAGCTGCTCGCGCGTCGGCGGCCACCTCGGTCCCAACCTCGGCGTCGTCGAGCTGACGATGGCGATCCACCGGGTCTTCGACTCCCCGCGCGACCGGGTCGTCTTCGACACCGGCCACCAGGCCTACGTCCACAAGATGCTCACGGGCCGCGCCGCCGACTTCGCCACCCTGCGCACCGAGGGCGGTCTGTCGGGCTACCCCAGCCAGGCCGAGTCGCCCCACGACATCGTCGAGAACTCCCACGCCTCCACCGCGCTCAGCTATGCCGACGGCCTGGCCAAGGCCTACCGCATCCGCGGCGAGGACCGTCACGTCGTCGCGGTCATCGGCGACGGCGCGCTCACCGGGGGCATGGCCTGGGAGGCCCTCAACAACATCGCCGTCGCCCACGACAGCCGCCTGGTGATCGTGGTCAACGACAACGGCCGCTCCTACACCCCGACCATCGGCGGTCTCGCCACGGCGCTCACCACGCTGCGCACCAACCCGCGCTACGAGCAGGTGCTCGACCTGGTCAAGAAGCGCCTCACCTCGGTCAAGGGCGTCGGCCCGGCGGCCTACGACGCGCTGCACGCGATGAAGAAGGGCCTCAAGGACGCGCTCGCCCCCCAGGGCCTCTTCGAGGACCTCGGCCTCAAGTACGTCGGCCCCGTCGACGGCCACGACCGCGCCGCCATGGAGCTGGCGCTGGCGAAGGCCAAGCGGTTCGGCGGGCCGGTGATCGTGCACGCGCTCACCCGCAAGGGCTTCGGCTACGACGCCGCCGAGCGCCACGAGGCCGACCAGTTCCACTCCCCGGGCCCGTTCGACGTCGACAGCGGCGACGAGATCCCCAAGGGCACGATCTGGACCGACCACTTCGCCGACCACATGGTCGAGCTCGGAGCGCGCCGTCGAGACGTCGTGGCCATCACCGCCGCGATGATGCACCCGGTCGGGCTGCACAAGTTCGCCGCGGCCTACCCCGAGCGCACCTTCGACGTCGGCATCGCCGAGCAGCACGCCGCCACGTCGGCGGCCGGCCTCGCGCTCGGCGGGCTGCACCCCGTGGTCGCCGTCTACGCCACCTTCCTCAACCGGGCCTTCGACCAGGTGCTGATGGACGTCGCCCTGCACCGTTGCGGCGTCACCTTCGTGCTCGACCGCTCCGGCGTCACCGGCGACGACGGCGCCAGCCACAACGGCATGTGGGACATGTCGGTGCTGCAGGTGGTGCCCGGGCTGCGCCTGGCCGCCCCGCGCGACGCCACCCGGCTGCGTGAGCTGATGGACGAGGCCGTCGAGGTCGCCGACGCCCCGACCGTCGTACGGTTCCCCAAGGGCCCGCCACCGGCCGACGTCCCGGCCATCGACAAGGCCGGGGGAGCCGACGTCCTGGTGCGCCAGGGTGCCCGCGACGTGCTGGTCGTCGCCGTCGGGTCGATGGCCTCGGTCGCCGTCGACGTGGCCGCCCGCCTGGTCGACCAGGGCATCGGCGTCACCGTGGTCGACCCCCGCTGGGTCAAGCCGGTCGACCCCGCGATCGTCGAGCTCGCCCGCCAGCACCAGCTGGTCGTCAGCATCGAGGACAACGGCCGCACCGGCGGCTGCGGCGCCGTGCTCCTGCAGACCCTCAACGACGCCGGGGTGACCACCCCGTTCCGGCTGCACGGCATCCCCCAGGAGTTCCTCGACCACGCCAAGCGGGCCGCCATCCTCGAGCGCATCGGCCTCACCCCGCAGGCCCTGGCCCGCGGCATCGTCGAGGACATGACCGCGCTGGCCGACGGTGGCGTCCTGGTCGACCGTGTCGACGCGCCCTAGGGCCCTCGCCACGGCGCTCGTCGCCGCCCTCACCAGCGGCCTGGTGCTGGGCGGGTGCGGCGGGTCCGACCCCTCGGCGACGCCGTCCGGCGGGCCCAGCAGCACCCTCGTGCTGCCGTCGACGCCGGCCGACGCGACCGCGGGAGCCACGACCGTGGCGCCCGCGCTGCCCCGGGTCACCTCCGACCTCGGCGGCGACCTGCAGCGCCTGCTCGACGCCCGCGCCGCCGCGGTGCTGGCCCGCGACCGCGACGCGTTCCTCGCCGGGCTCACCCGCTCGCCCGGGCTGCGCACCACCGAGGGCGGCTACTTCGACAACCTGGCCCAGCTGCCCGTCTCGGTGTTCTCCTACCGGCTGGTCCCGGCCAGCCTGGTGCGCACCGGCAACGCCTACTCCGGCGTTGTCGAGGTCACCCTGCAGCTGACGCCGTACGACGTCGCGCCGGTCCGCACGGTCGACCGGTTCCGCTTCGTGCCGGCCCGGCCCTCGGGCTACCGGATCAGCTCGACGACCGACACCCGGTGGGAGGCCGCCAACCTCGGCGTCCAGCAGCCGTGGGACACCGAGCCGGTCCGGGTGCGCGAGGGGTCCGGGGTGCTCGGCGTCTTCGACACCGCCGACCGCCGCGAGGCCGCCGGCGTCGTCCGCTCCGTCGAGCGCGCCATCGCCGACGTCGCGGCCCGGGTGCCCTACACCGACTGGGGCTCGAGGGCCGTGGTCTACGCCCTGTCCGACCCGCGGTTCCTCGACAGCTTCGACGACCTGCCCGGTGGCGACCCCGAGGCCCTCGACGGGGTGGCCTTCACCGTGCCGGCCGGCACCGACGACACGACCATCGCCTCGACCCGCATCGCGCTGAGCCCCGACCTGCTACCGGTGGCCGGCGCGCGCCGTCGCGACGCCGAGCTCGACCGCCTGGTGCGTCACGAGCTCGTCCACGTCGCCGTCGGCGAGCACGACGACGCGGCCCCCGTCTGGCTCAGCGAGGGCCTGGCCGAGTGGGTCTCGGTGCAGGCCCTGCCGATCGACCGCCGCGACGTGCCCGAGCGCGCCCTGACCGCCGCGGCCCGCGGCATCGACGCGATGCCGTCCGACGCGTCGTTCAACGACGACGACGCCGCCGTCCACTACGCGCTGGCGTGGTGGGTGTGCGAGTGGCTGGCCCAGACCTACGGGCCCGACGCCCCGTGGACCGTGCTCGACGCCTTCGCCCTGCGCGCCGGCGACGACCAGCGCGCGGTCGTGCGCGACCTGCTCGGTCTCTCGGTCGACCAGCTCGCCCGCCGCGGGGCGCAGCTGATGGCCACGACGTACGCCCCGGCGACGCCGTCACCCACCACCCCGACCGCGCCCACCGCACCCACCAGCCCGACCGGCACGGAGACCTCGCCAGCCCCAGGCGACTAGTCGTCCGCGTCACGTCCGACGAGCCGCCCGCCCCGGCGGCCCGGCCGATCACTAGGGTGGGACGGTGAGCTCAGAGCGGTTGGTCCACATCCTCGACGAGGTGCCCGCTCTCGACGGGCTCGACTCGCTCACCATGGTGGTGGCCCTCGACGGGTTCCTCGACGCCGGCAGCTCCGCGGCCCTGGCCGCGCAGCACCTCGCGGCCCTCAACGACGGCGGCTCGGTGGTGGCGACGTTCGACGTCGACCAGTTCCACGACTACCGCGCCCGTCGTCCGGCGGTGACGTTCCTGCGCGACCACTACGAGTCCTACGACGCCCCACGGCTCGTGGTCCGGGTGCTGCGCGACGCGGGGGACACCCCCTACCTCCTGCTCCACGGTCCCGAGCCCGACAACCGGTGGGAGGCCTTCTGCCGCGCGGTCCGCGAGGTCGTCGAGCGGCTCGGGGTCACCCTGGTGGTCAGCATGGGGTCGGTGCCCATGGCGGTGCCCCACACGCGCCCGATCGCCGTCACCCACCACGCCAACGACCCCTCGTTGATCACCGCCACCAACCCGTGGCAGGGCGAGCTGCGGGTGCCGAGCAGTGCCCAGGCCCTGCTCGAGATCCGGCTCGGCGACTGGGACGTCGCCGCGCTCGGCTTCGTCGCCCACATCCCGCACTACCTCGCCCAGCTCGACTACCCGCGCGCCTCGGTGATGCTGCTCGAGCACGTCGAGCGCTCCGGTCGGCTCACCCTCGACCTCACCGACCTGCGCGCCTCCGCCGACGACCGCGAGGGCGAGATCACCCGCTACCTCGCCGCCAACACCGAGGTCGGCGACGTCGTGGCCTCCCTCGAGCGGCAGTACGACGCCTTCGCGCAGGCCGAGGAGAGCGGTGCCAACCTGCTCGCCGAGGACCAGCCCATCCCGACCGGCGAGGAGATCGGACGCCAGTTCGAGCAGTTCCTCGCCGGGCTCGAGGGTCCCGACGGACCCGAGGGACCCGGCATCCCAGACCCCCGCGACCCGGAGGACGAGTCATGACCACCGACCCGGCCCAGGAGCTGATCGCGCTCCTCGACCTCGAGTACCTCGACGTCGACCTCTTCCGCGGCAGCCAGCCCGAGTCGACCCGGCAGCGGGTCTACGGCGGACAGGTCGCCGCCCAGGCGCTGGTCGCCGGGGCCCGCACCGTGCCCGAGGGCTTCCACGTGCACTCCCTGCACTCCTACTTCCTGCTGCCCGGCGACTACCACGTGCCGGTGATCTACGACGTCGAGCGCATCCGCGACGGCAAGTCGTTCGCGACCCGGCGGGTCATGGCGCGCCAGCACGGGCGCCCCATCTACTACCAGACCCTGTCGTTCCAGAGGTCCGAGGACGGCTACGAGCACCAGGACGCCATGCCCGAGGTCAAGCCCCCCGAGGAGGGGATGGACCTCGTCCAGCTGATGCGCGGCGGTGGCAACGAGGACGCGGACGCGCTCGGCAAGGAGTGGGCCGCGCTCGACGTCCGCTGGCTGGGCAACTCCCGCCACGGTCTCGACCCCGACCCTGCGCACCCCTCCCAGGCGCGGATGTGGATCAAGGTCCTCGGCGAGATGGGCGACGACCCCCTCGACCACCTCGCGGTCTTCGTCTACGCCAGCGACGTCTCCCTCCTCGGTGCGTCCCTGGCCGCCCACGACGCCAACCCCACCAAGGTGCAGATGGCCTCGCTCGACCACACGCTGTGGTTCCACCAGCCGTTCCGCGTCGACCAGTGGTGGCTCTACGACCAGTGGTCGCCCTCGGCCGGGGGCGCCCGCGGGCTGTCCCTCGGACGCGTCTTCACCCAGGACGGCACCCTGGTCGCCACCGCCGCCCAGGAGGGCCTGATCCGCCCCCGCACCCGCTGACGCCGGGACAGTCCCTGACGTAGATCAAGGATCCGGTGCCGAGATCTTTGATCTGCGTCAGGGACTATCCCGACCGGCCCGGCAACCCGCCCCGACGAGCAGTGCGGATGTCGGACGTCAGAGGGCCGTGGTGCGTCCCACGAGGTGGGGCTTGCCGCTGGGGCTGGAGAGGCCGAAGGCGAAGCCGCCGTCGACCGGCGCGGAACCGAACGCGACGCTGCCCGGCAGCAGCACCGGCGTCTTGAAGGCGACGTCGACACGGCAGGCGTCGGGCAGCCGGTTCTCGAGGGCGGCGACGCAGCGCGCCATCGTCCACATGCCGTGGGCGATCTGGCGCGGGAAGCCCAGCGCCTTGGCGGTCAGCGGGTAGAGATGGATCGGGTTGGCGTCCCCGGAGACCGCGGCGTAGCGGCGTCCGAGGTCGGCGGGCAGCTCCCACCGCAGGGGCGACGGGTCGGCCTGGGGCAGGTCGAGCCCGTACGACGCGCCCTCCTCGCCGGGCCCGCGGCGCAGGTAGGCGGAGGTCTCCTCCCAGACGAGCTCGCCGCCCGACCGGATCTCGGTGACGAACTCGTAGACCCGTCCCTTGGGGTGCGCGAGCGGCGCGCCGACCCGGGCGAGCACGTCGAGCGTCTCGCCGACGGCGATCGGGCGGTGCTGGGTGATCGAGTTCTCCAGGTGCACCGTGCCGATGGCGGGGGCCGGGA
>CALRVO020000256.1:0-6031 GCA_943371595.1 Sphingomonas paucimobilis | reverse complement strand
AAGGTCCGCTACGACCAGGTCGGCCTGGTCACCAGTGACAGGAAGCTGCTCGGCGCCTCGATCTTGCTCAACTGGGTCGTCGGGCCGGCGCTGATGTTCGCCCTGGCCTGGCTGATGCTCCCCGACCTCCCCGAGTACCGCACCGGCCTGATCATCGTCGGCCTGGCCCGCTGCATCGCCATGGTGCTCATCTGGAACGACCTCGCCTGCGGCGACCGCGAGGCCGCCGCGATCCTGGTCGCGATCAACTCGGTCTTCCAGATCGTCGCCTTCGCCGGCCTCGGCTACTTCTACCTCGAGGTGCTGCCGGGCTGGCTCGGGCTGTCGCAGACCGCCCTCGACGTCTCGGTCTGGGAGATCGCCCGCTCGGTGCTGATCTTCCTCGGCATCCCGCTGGTCGCCGGCTTCCTCACCCGTCAGCTCGGCGAGCGCGCCAAGGGTCGCGAGTGGTACGAGACCGTGCTGATCCCACGGATCGGGCCGATCGCCCTCTACGGGCTGCTCTTCACCATCGTCGTGCTCTTCGCGCTGCAGGGCGACACCATCACCAACCAGCCTCTCGACGTGGCGCGCATCGCCCTGCCGCTGCTGGCCTACTTCGCCCTGATGTGGGCCGGGTCGTTCTTCCTCGCCTACCGCCTGCACATGAGCTACGAGCGCTCCACGACGTTGGCGTTCACCGCTGCCGGCAACAACTTCGAGCTCGCGATCGCCGTCGCCATCGGCGTGTTCGGCGTGACCTCCGGCCAGGCCCTCGCGGGGGTCGTCGGACCGCTCATCGAGGTCCCCGTGCTCGTCGGCCTCGTCTACGTCGCCCTCTGGGCGCGCCGCCGCTTCTACCCAGGAGGAACCGCATGAGCACCCGCACCCCCCAGGTCGTCTTCGCCTGCCGCAAGAACGGCGGCCGGTCGGTCATCTCCCGGCTCCTGACCGAGCACTACGCCGGCGGCGCCGTCACGGCGCTGTCCGCCGGCACCGAGCCCGGCGACCACATCCACCCCGAGGTCGCCCGCGTCCTCGAGAGCCTCGGCCTCGACACCTCGCGCGAGACGCCGAAGGCCCTGACCCGCGACATGATCGCCGCCAGCGACCTGGCGATCACCCTGGGCTGCGGCGAGGAGTGCCCCTACGTCCCCGGTGTCCGCTACGAGGACTGGCCGGTCGACGACCCCAACAACCAGGACGACGACACCGTCCGGCGCATCGTCGCTGACCTCGACGGCCGGGTCCGGCGCCTCGTGCAGGAGCTCGTGCCCGACCTGACGCTCGCGCCGTCGGTGCTCACGGACGGTCGTCGGCCAGCAGCAGGTTGAGCGCCGCCGGTACGTCGAGCACCGACCCGATCGCCGCGACCCGGGCCCCGCTGTCGCGGGCCAGGCGCCGCGCCTCGTCGTCGTCCTCGGCCGGGGCCAGGATCACCAGCTCGTCGAGGCCACGGGCGGCGGCGGTGGCGTCGACCTCGTCGGTGACCCGGCAGTCCGACAGCAGCAGCACGACCCGCCGCCGGGCACGCGCGCCGGCCAGCTGCACCTGGGCCTCGCGCAGCGCGCCGGCCAGCCCGGTGGTGCCGTGCCCGCGCAGCCTCAGGATCCGCTCGACCGTCCCGGTCGCGCGCGCGCTGTCGGTGATCCGCTTGAGCGGGGTCGTCGTCGCGGCGAACGCCAGCACCGCGTGCTCCTCGGGGGCGTAGGTCAGGCACGCGGCACCCGCGACCGCGGCGGTGGTCAGGCGGGCGCCGTTCATCGAGCCGGAGTGGTCGATGACCAGGCACAGCGCCAGCTCGGGGCGGCTCCACTGCACCGCGGTGAGGTCCTCCAGCGACGGCATCCGTGCCTCGGCGCGCGCGCCCACGATCGCGTCCATCGAGCGGTCGAGGTCGAGATCGCCACCCCGGTGGGCCGGGGCCGGGCGCGAGCGCGCCACCCCGCGGTTGCGGGGGATGCCCCGACGGGTCTGGTCGAGGATCAGCCGCGGCGCCAGCCGGCGTACGGCGGCCCGCAGGCCCTCGTCGGTGGCGTGCGACATCTCGACGAGCAGGGTCAGGGTGTCGTCGGGGTCGGCGCGCAGGGCGTCGTCGAGGGCGTCGAGGTCGAGCTCGCCGACCTCGGGTGAGAGCTCGGCGAAGCGCGGGTTCTTGGCCAGGTCGGCGCGACCGGTGGTGCGCGGCGCCGACTTCCGCTGGCGCGACTGCGGCTTGGTGCCGCCGGGTGGAGGGGGCCCGCCCGCCCCGGGGGGCGGGCTCAGCGTTCCCCCGGCGACCCCTCGGTGTCCGCAGCGTCGTCCGTGTCCCGATCGTCGGTCGGCTCGGCGCCGAACACGGCGACGTACAGCTCGGTGACGACCTGCTCGGGGGTGCGGTCGCACCCGTCCTGCAACCGGATCCGCCCCGACAGCGCCGCCTTGGCCGCCGCGAGCCCGACGTGCCAGTCGTCGGTCGTCGTGCCGCGCAGCCGCGCCAGCTCGACCGCGAGACGGGCGACGTCGATGGCCCCGCGCACCGACGACCCGAAGCGGATGTCGTCGTGCGTGCGGGTGCTGCGGACCAGCTCGACCACCCGGGCGCGCCAGCCCGGGTCGAGGTCGGTGGTCCGCAGCCCGACGATGGCCTGCTCGGCCTCGGGGGACTGGTAGTCCATCGAGATCCGGCAGGTGCGGTCGTAGAGCGCGCTCGAGACGCGCGCGGTGCCGACCGCGTCGAAGGGGTTCATGGCCGCGACCAGGGCGAAGCCGGGCGCGGCGGCGACACGACCCAGCCGCGGCACCGTGATCTCGAGCTCCGACATCGCGGTCAGCAGGACGTTGAGGGTCTCCTCGGGGATCCGGTTGAGCTCCTCGACGTAGAGCAGGCCGCCGGTGCGCATCGCCTCGAGCAGCGGCCCGTCCTCGAAGATGTCGGGCGCGTAGCCCTTCGAGAGCACCAGCGCCGGGTCGAAGTGCCCGATGAGCCGGGCCGGGGTGAGCTCCGCGTTGCCCTCGACCATGACGAACGGGATGTGCCGCCCGGTCGCGACCCGGCGCAGCAGCGTCGACTTGCCGGTGCCGGGCGGCCCCTCCAGCAGCACGTGCGCGCCGCTGAGCAGGGCCGCCTCGAGCAGCTCGGCCTCGGTGGCCCGTTCGATGACCTCCGTGGGGCCGTTGCGGACGACCGGCCCCACGGAGGACGTGTGCGTCACCTCAGTTGTGGCTGTGCACGACGACACCGCGCACGTTCTTGCCGGCGAGCAGGTCGTCGTAGCCCTCGTTGACCTGGTCGAGGGTGTAGGTGCGGGTGATGATCTCGTCGAGCTTGATGTCGCCGCTCTGGTAGAGCCCGAGGATCTTGGGGATGTCGACCGTGGGGTTGCAGTCGCCGAACAGGCTGCCCACCAGGGACTTGCGGAACAGCGTCATGATCGAGCCCGGGAGCTCGATGTTCTGCTCCTCCAGCTTGTTGAGGCCGGTGAGCACCACGACGCCGCCCTTGCCGACCGCGTTGAAGCCGCCGGCGACGATCTCTGACGTCATCAGCCCGGGGGTGAGGATGGCCGAGTCGGCCATCTGCCCGCGGGTCATGTCGGTGATCGCCTCCATCGCCTCGTCGGTGCTGGCGAAGCTGTGCGTGGCGCCGAGCTCCATGGCCTTCTCGCGCTTGTTCTCCAACGGGTCGATCGCGATGATGTTCTTGGCGCCCGACAGGCGCGCTCCCTGCACGGCGTTGATGCCGATGCCGCCGATGCCGACGACCATCACGGTCTGGCCGGCCTTGACGTTGGCGGTGTTGACCGCGGCACCCCACCCGGTCGGGACACCGCAGCCGACGAGCACGGCCTTCTCCAGCGGCAGGTCGTCGTCGACCTTGACGCAGGAGTTCTGGTGGATGACGCCGTACTGGCTGAACGTGCCGAGCATGCACATCGCGCCGTAGTCGCCGCGCGGGCCGGTGATCGGGAACCGCTCGCCGGGCAGGTAGCCCTCGAGGATCGTGGCGCCCATGTCGCAGATCGACTGCTGGCCGTTGGCGCAGTAGCGACAGGTGCCGCAGTTGGGGATGAACGAGCAGACGACGTGGTCGCCGACCTTGACGCGGGAGACCCCGGGGCCGACCTCCTGGATGATCCCGGCGCCCTCGTGGCCCAGCACCATCGGCAGGCGCGCCTCGAGGTCGCCGTGCGCGACGTGCACGTCGGAGTGGCACAGCCCGGCGTGGGTGTACTGGATGAGTACCTCGCCCTCGCGGGGCTTGTCGAGGGTGAGCTCCTCGATCTCGATCGGCTTGCCGGCCTCGATGACGACTGCTGCCTGGGTCTTCATGGCGCTCCTCTGGGTGGTCTGCGTGGGCTCGGGACCCCCACCGTGGCACCCGTCACCCCGGCCAGCTGTTCAGGAACTGGACAACCGTTTTCAAACCTTGCGGCGCATAGTGTGTGTGACGAGGCCCACACCAGACCGGGAGGTGCTTGCCGTGCCGTTCGCAGGAGACACCGAGCACGCGCGCCCCGACATCGCCGCGTCCTGGCGACGTGCGAGCCTGGCCGGCGTCGAGCGCAGCGGGTGCTTCGACCGGCTCGTCCCCGGCGACATCGACCGCACCAGCTCGCTGCTGATGGGGGCGGGGCCCGTGCTCGAGCAGCTCGAGACGAGCCTGGCCGGCACGGGCTACTCGACCATCCTCGGTGACCGTGAGTGCCGCATCGTGCGGCGCTGGTTCGACGACGGCGTCACCCGCGACGGCTTCGACGAGCTCAACATCCGCGAGGGCGCGAGCCTGCTCGAGGACACCATCGGCACCAACGGCCTCGGGACCGTCTTCGAGACGCGGCACCCCGTGGTCATCCACGGCCCCGAGCACTTCGCCGACTCGCTGCACCGCTTCAGCTGCTACGGCCACCCCATCCGGCACCCGCTGACCCGTCGGATCGAGGGCGTCCTCGACATCACCGCGGTCGTCGAGACCGCGAGCCCGCTGCTCCCGCCCCTGATCGCCCGGGCCGTGCACGACATCGAGCAGCGGCTGCTCGGCGGCAGCCGGGTCTCGGAGAAGAGCCTGCTGGCGGCCTTCCAGGAGGCCTCGGGCCACACCCGCCACGCCGTGATGGCCGTCGGCGAGAGCATCGTGATGTGCAACCAGGCGGCCTCCGACCTGCTCAGCTCCTCCGACATCGCGTTGCTGCGGGTGCTCGCCGAGGACCCGCCCGGGGCGGGTGCGAGCGCCCTGCGCGTCACCCTCGAGTCCGGACGCCTGGCCGACGTCACCGTGACCCGGGTGCCCGGCGCCCGTCGTGGTGTCCTGCTGCAGGTGGCCGAGCGGGCGACCGGCCCGCACCTGACCCCGACGACGATCCCGCGCCCGGTGGCCCTGCGCACCCCCGCGCCGACGCTGGTCTCGGGTCCCCCCGGCACCGGCCGCTCCACCCGCGCCCTCGAGCTCGCCGTGATGCCCGCCAAGGTGCTGCGTGCCGCGACCGCCCTGCTCGAGGGTGACGCGGCCTGGGCCCACGAGCTCGAGGCGGCCATGCGGCGCTCGGGTGGCTCGATCGTGATCGACGGCATCGACCTGCTCTCCGACGAGCTGCTCGACCTCGTCCTCGAGCAGGTCGACCGGCGCACCCGTCCGCAGGTCGTGCTGACCTCCGGCCCGGTCGACGGGCTCACCGGGCGGGCCGCGACCCTGGCCGGCACCGCCATCGTCCGCGAGGAGCTCACCCCGCTGGCGGCGCGGCGCACGGAGATCCCCGACCTGGCGGTCTCGATGCTCAGCGAGGTCGCCGCGAGCGACTCGGTGCACCTGACCCCGGGGGTCCTGCACGCGCTGGCGGCGCACGACTGGCCCGGCAACCTGCGCGAGCTCAAGGCGGTCATCGCCGACGCCGCGAGCCGCCGCTCGTGCGGCGGCATCGCGCTGACCGACCTGCCCGAGCACTACCGGATCGCCCCGCCGGCACGCCCGCTGGCCGGTCTCGACCGCGCCGAGCGCGACGCGATCGTCGCCGCCCTGCGCGCCGCCGACGGCAACAAGGTGCAGGCCGCCCGCGACCTCGGGGTCTCCCGCACC
>CALRVO020000255.1:0-6047 GCA_943371595.1 Sphingomonas paucimobilis | reverse complement strand
AGGTCGGCGCTCAGCGGGTAGAAGTCGGCGGCCAGCCGGGCCACCAGGGGGCGTGCCGAGGCCAGCGAGCCCAGGAAGACCGCGGCCACGACCGCGTCGCTGACGATCGGCTGCAGGAAGTAGACGTAGGTGTTGCCGGTCGAGAGCGTGAAGACGGTGCGGATCGTGAGGATCGTGACCGTGAGCACCAGCAGGCCCGAGGTCGGGCGGGACGTCACCTTGCGCCAGGCGAGCGCGCCGTAGGACCAGGCGAGTGCGGTCAGGATCGCGGGCACCAGGCCGGCCGTCTCCAGGACGACGTAGAACAGCACGGCCGGGACGCCGCAGGCGACCAGCAGGCTGACCGCGAGCTGGCGCATGACCGCGCCGAGGGCCGCCGCGTGCGGGCACGCGTCAGGGGCGGTCAGGGTCGCGGGTGCGGGCGCTGCCAGTGCGGACATGAGGTCTCCGTGGGTGCGGAGCCGGGCGCTCCGAGGTCGACACTGCCGACATCAGGAGCATCGGGTGCTCGAACGCCGCACTTGTGGGCGATCGGGTGACCGGGGTGGCCCGGACGGGCCGGTCCGGCGACCCGAGCGGGTGTTGCCCCAGCCCCGGCCCGGGTTCAGGCGGCGGCGACGCCCTCGTCACGCAGGACGACCAGCGAGGCCCAGACTGTGACGGCGACGGCCAGGGCGGTCAGACCGATCATGACGCTGCTCTTGACCAGCACGAAGGCGCCCACCGACAGCGACTCCAGCAACCAGAGGCCGACACTCGCCTTGAGCAGGCAGACAGCACCCCACATCAGGGTCAGGCGTGAGAAGAGGCGGCGTACGTGCGGGTGGGCCGCCAGGTCGGGGCTCATCGGGTAGAAGTCGGCCGCGAGCCGGGTCACGAGCGGGCGTGCCGAGGCGAGGGACCCCACGAAGACCAGCGCCACGATGGCGTCGCTAACCATCGGCTGCAGGAAGTAGACGTAGGTGTTGCCCGTCGACAGCGTGAAGACCGTGCGGATCGTCAGCACCGTGGCGGTCAGCAGCAGCAACCCCGACATCGGCCGGTGCGACAGACGGCGCCAGCCGATCGCGCCGTAGGACCACGCCAGGGCTGCGAGGATCGCGGCGGTGAGGCCCGCGGTCTCGAGGGTCGCGTAGAACAGCACGGCCGGGACGCCGCAGGCGACCAGCAGGCTCACCGCGAGGCGACGCATCACCGCGCCCAGGGCCGCGGCGTGCGGGCACGCCGGCGCGGGCGTGGGGGCGAGCGGGGGTGCGACGTCGAGCGAGGTCATCCGGTCCTTGCCTGCGTCCGCACCATCACGGTCGACTGGTGTGCGCCGGGGGACGTCGGGGCGGGTGACCCGGACTCTGCTCCCTCGACTGCCTCGACCGTACGCCGTGTTCCTGAGGAACCGACATCGCGCCGTCTCGTCCGGTGCCCGCCCGGGGGTGGGCAACGACCTACTCGCGGGTGAACATCCGGCGTCCGGCGTCAGGCATCGTCCAGGTCATGGACACGATCATGGGGAACGAACGATGATCCGCCGCTACCTCGCCGGGATCATCGCCGGCACGGGCGACCTGCTGGGGCGCCGCTACGCCGAGCCGGAGTGCTGGTGGGGCGGGTCCAGCGACGCCGGGCCGATGCGGCCCTTCCACGGAGCGTGACCGGGAGCACCTGACCGAAGTCAGCCGGCGTGGTGCGCTGCTTGCGCAGGCGCGCTACAGTGACGGTGCTGAGCCGCTGGGGACCCGAGACCCCGGCGGCTCAGCTCTTTTTTCCTACCTCCTGTCCAGGCCGTGGGGACCCACGGGCAGCCGTGTGATGCGCACCACGTCGACAATTTCGGTCGAACCGCTGCGAACCCCCTACCCGGTGCCATAACGTTGCACTACCGAGCCACTGGAGACCCGAGACTCCAGTGGCTCGGCTCCATTTTTCGCCCGTCCACGCGCACCCCACGCGGCTCACAGCGGCGTCAGCAGGGCAGCGGGCAGCCATTCCTCGACCGTCGTCCACCGGCCCGGGGCGAGCTCGGCGGCGTACAGCACGCGCCCCTCCCAGCCCGTGGCCGACGGCCGCCACTCGGCCAGGAGCCCAGGACGCTTGACCCCGCGGCCGTCGACCGCGTCGGCGACCCAGCAGTGGCGCATCGGACACGGCGCAGGAGCGGTGCCGCGCTCCGACAGGGGGACGCCTCTCCCCCGCTGACTCATGCCGCCGGCCATGACCCGATCGTCCCACACGATCGAACGCCTGTTCGATCGTGGCGTGGATCGTGTGTGCGGCTACTCGTCGTCGGTGGCGAAGTCCTCGTTGTGGGTGCCGGGGCGCGGGGCCCAGGGCAGCTCCTTGGCCGGGCGTACGACGACCAGCCGGTCCCCGCGGGCCAGCAGGGCGACCACGGGGTCGAAGTAGCGGTAGACCTTCTCGTCACGCACCACCGAGATCACCTGGTCGGGCAGGCTCTGCGGCTGCTTTCCCACCTCGGAGACGAGCAGCTCGCGCTCGGCGACCTCGAGGCCCTCGCCGTAGGTCAGCAGGTCCTCCATCACGGTGCCGAGGGTCGGCGACAGCGAGGACAGGCCCAGGAGGCGCCCGACCGCGTCGGAGGACGTGATCACCGAGCTGGCCCCCGACTGACGCATCAGGGGCGCGTTCTCCTGCTCACGCACCGAGGCGACGATCCACGCGTCGGGGTTGAGCTGGCGCACCGTCAAGGTGGCCAGGACGTTGGAGTCGTCGCGGTCGGTGGTGATGATGACCTGGTCGGCGTCGGCGACGCCGGCGCGGCGCAGCACCTCGCGGCGCGTGGCGTCGCCGGTGACGACGGCCAACCCGTCGGCGTGCGCCTCGGCCAGGGCGGTGGCACTCGGGTCGACGATGACGATGCTCTCGCGCTGCAGGCCGTTGTTGATCAGCGTCTCGACGGCGCTGCGCCCCTTGGTGCCGTAGCCGACGACGACGATGTGGTGGGACACGGTCTTCCTCCAACGAGCGATGCGGATGAGCTCACGGCCCTGCGAGGCGAGGACCTCCAGGGTGGTGCCGATCAGCAGCACCAGGAACGCGATACGGGCCGGGGTGATGACGAACGCGTTGACCAGGCGCGCGCTGTCGGTGACCGGCGCGATGTCGCCGTAGCCGGTCGTGCTGAGCGTGACGGTCGTGTAGTAGAGCGCGTCGGTCACGCTGATCGTGTTGGTCGGGTCGTTGTTGTCGGCGTAGCCCTCGCGGTCGAGGTAGACGAGCACCACCGTGCCGACCAGGATGGACAGCGCCATCAGCAGGCGTCGCGTCAGCTCCCACCACGGCGAGCGCCGACGTTCGGGCAACGCGACCTTGCCACGTCCCATCCCCGGCTGCGTGTCACTCACGGCTGAAACTTAGTGGCACGTCGGTCGGCGTCCTCACGCGGCGCGCTCCTCGTCACTGCGACCGATCGCGGTGCGCAGGCGGCTCATGAGCTCGAGGCGGGCGCGCATGGTGTTCTTCTGGGGGAAGACCTCGTCGAAGGCGGCGTTGACCGCGGCGCCGACCAGCACGGCCAGGGCGAGCAGGTAGAGCCACAGCAGCACCGCGATCGGGGCCGCCAGCGGGCCGTAGATCGACTTGGAGTCGGTCGCGGTGACCGTGAGCACCCACCGCAGCACGAACGACCCGAAGATCCAGGCCAGCAGGGAGAAGGTCGCGCCCGGCAGGTTGAAGCTCCAGCGGGTCCGCACCGGCACCGACACGTGGTAGAGCGTGGCGAGGAAGCAGATGCACACCGCGATGACGATCGGCCAGTAGAACGACATGAGCATCTCGAGCTCGCCGGGCAGCAGGTCGCGCACCAGGTGGGGGCCGGCGACCACCAGCGGCAGCGAGATCGCGCCTGTTATCATCGCCAGGAGGTAGAGCACGAACGCGAGCGCCCGGGTCTTGACGATCCCGCGGTGCCCGCCGAGCCCGTGCATGATCGTGATGGTGTCGACGAAGACGTTGAGCGCGCGCGACCCCGACCACAGCGCCAGGACGAACCCGAGCGAGATCACGTCGAGCCGTCCGCCCTCCAGCACGTCGTCGACCGTGGGCTCGATGACGGTGGTGACCGCGTTGTCGGTGAGGAACGTCGCGCACAGGTCGATGACCGCGCGGCGGACCTCCTCGACCTGGGCGGCGCTGAACTGCTCGGAGACGTAGCCGACCGCCCCGGCCAGCGCGAAGACCAGCGGTGGCACCGAGACCACGGCGAAGAACGCACCCTCGGCGGCCAGCCCGGTGACGCGGTAGCGCAGGCACGACGACACCGTCGTCACGATCAGCCGCCACAGCGTGTGACCTGCTTGGCGAGCCCGTGCGGAGACGTCACGGCCCGGCACGGGCGCCGCGTCGGTCGTCTCCGAGGTCATGCGGCCACGCTAACGGCGGGTGGGCCCGGGATCAGGGATCCTCGGGCCCACCCGCCGCGTGAGATGTCCGACGTACGACGTCAGACGGGCTGGGTGGCCTTCTGCAGCGCCGACGGGGTCGTGGTGGCGGGCTCGGCGACCTCGGTGGGCTCTGCCGGGGCGGCCTCGTGGTCGTCGAGCATGGTGAGCTCGTCGAACGGGTCGTCCCCCGCGAGCACCCGGTCGAGCTGGGCCCGGTCGAGGCCGCCGGTCCAGTGGCCGATCAGCACGGTCGCGATGGCGTTGCCGGCGAAGTTGGTGACCGCGCGGGCCTCGGACATGAAGCGGTCGATGCCGACGATGAGGCCGACGCCGTCGACGAGCTCGGGGCGGTGCGAGCTCAGGCCGCCGGCGAGGGTCGCCATGCCGGCGCCGGTGACGCCCGCGGCGCCCTTGGAGGCGATCATCATGAAGATCAGCAACGAGACCTGCTCGCCGATCGACAGCGGGTCGCCGAGGGCCTGGGCGATGAACAGCGAGGCCATCGTCAGGTAGATCGCGGTGCCGTCGAGGTTGAACGAGTAGCCGGTCGGGACCACGACCCCGACGGTCGGCTTGTCGACGCCGGCGTGCTCCATCTTGGCGATCAGCCGGGGCAGTGCCGACTCGGAGGACGACGTCGACACGATGAGCAGGAACTCGCGGCCGAGGTACTTGAGCAGCGCGAAGATGTTGACGCCGCTGGCGACCTTGAGCAGGGTGCCGAGGATGACGAAGACGAACAGCGCGCAGGTGACGTAGAACCCGATCATCAGCACGGCCAGGCTCTTGAGGGCGTCGGCACCGGTCGCGCCGACGACGGCGGCCATCGCGCCGAACGCACCGACCGGGGCGGCCCACATGATCATCGCGAGCACGCGGAAGACGACGCGCTGCACGTGGCCGATGCCGCGCAGGATCGGCTCGCCGGAGCGGCCCATCTGCTGCAGCGCGAACCCGACGAGCAGCGCGACGAGCAGGGTCTGCAGCACCTCGCCGGAGGTCAGGGACGACAGCATCGACTCGGGGATGATCCCGAGCAGGAAGTCGGTGGTGCTGCCGTGGCCGTCGGCGGCCTGCTCCTGGCCCTGGCCGGCGACCGCGTCGGTGAGGGTGAGGCCGCTGCCCGGGTGGAGCAGGTTGCCCACGACCATGCCGATCGCCAGGGCGAAGGTCGACATCGTGATGAAGTAGAGGAGCGCGAGACCGCCGACCTTGCCGACCCGGGCCGCGCTGGCCACCGACCCGACCCCGATGACGATCGTGCAGAAGATGACCGGCTGGATCATCATCTTGATCAGGGCGACGAACCCGGTGCCGAGCGGCTTGAGCTCGACGGCGAAGTCCGGGAACGCCAGGCCCACGGCGATGCCGAGCGCCACGGCCGCGATCACCGCGATGTAGAGGTAATGGGTCCGGTTCTGGACCTTCGTGGCGGTGGTGCCGCCTGTGGTGTCGGTGCTCATGCTGCCTCCCGGCTGGCGTGCTACCGGGTCGTTCCCGGTCCGGGACCACTGTGGTGAGGCTTGTGGCGCGCGTCACCCTTCTGTTCGTTGTGATCGCGGCCGCCGTACGCCGACCGGGCTACACGTGGGTCGAGGAGGTTGCCCTGGCAACCGTCACGAGACCACACGACCGCAAGAACAGTTCAAC
>CALRVO020000254.1:0-6047 GCA_943371595.1 Sphingomonas paucimobilis | reverse complement strand
TGGGCCCCTCTCCCGAGCGCGCGGACGGGGCGAGGTCTGGTGATCCGAGTTGTCCACAGCCTCGGCACACGGCAGGTGCGGACACCTGTGACGCGGCCTAGCGTGCCCACCGTGCTGACCGGACGCCAGGCGGAGGAGGTCCTGGGCCGGCGGGCGGGCCTCACTCGTCGCCACGCGCGGCGGGTACTCGCCGCCGGTCTCGCCGGCCCCCAGGTCCGGGTCGGTCGCCTCACCCTGCACGACCCCGACCGGGTGCGGGAGCTCACCGAGCGGTCCTTCGTCGACGAGAGCGAGGTTGAGGCCGCGACGCCCGAGCTCCTGGTGCTGCGACGCGACGGTGACGACCTCGCCGTCCTTGCCGAGGGGTGGGACCTCTCGGCGTACACCCGGGTCGCCCTGCGCCTGCGGATCGACCGCTGCGGCGGCGCGCTTCCCGTCGTCGCTACCACCGCCGGCTTCGTGACCTGTGGCGCTGGGCTCGTGGACGTGGTCGCGGGCGGTCGCCACGGGTCGCTGCTGAGGTTCACCGACCCCGGGTCCTGGTTCGAGGTCTTCGACCACCGTCGCTACGCCACCGGACCCGGCCGGCCGTGGTGGCTGCGCGGCTGGCACCCCAGCGCCGAGACCTGACCCCGGCGTGTGACCCGCCCACCTACGATGCGGGCATGGGGATGAGCCGTCATGTCGGCCGGCAGCTGGGCCGTCAGCTGGCTCCCCGGCTCACCGACCTCGCCCCAGGCCTGAGCTCGTCGTTCGTGCGGGAGGCGCTGCACCGCGCCATCCACGGGGTGGGCCCGCTCTCCCCGGTCCGCGAGGCTGCATCCCGGCACCTCCAGGTCCACGACGGCCACGTCGACCGGGCCGTGCGCGACGCCGTCGACCAGCACATCCGCCTGGCCGGGGCGTCGGGGTTCGCCACCAACCTCGGGGGGCTCGTCACGATGGCGGTGACCCTGCCGGCCAACGTGACGGGCATCGCGCTGGTCCAGTGCCGGATGGTGTCGGCCGTCGCGCACCTGCGCGGCTACGACCTCACCGACCCGCGCGTGCACAACGCGGTCCTGGTCACGGTGCTGGGTGAGGCGACCGTCGACCGCCTGGTCGAGGACAGGACGATCCCGGCACCGCCGATGGCCCTGGCCACGGCGCCGGTGCACGACGCGCGGATCGACTCCGTGGTCTCGGCCGAGGTCGCCCGCGACCTCCTCGCCCGGGCCACCGGCCGCAGGCTGGCCACGACGATCGGGCGACGGGTCCCGGGACTGGGTGGCGTGGTGGGCATGACGGCCGACGGGTGGGCGACCTACCGGATCGGCGACTACGCCGAGCGTGAGCTGCGGCCCCGCACCGTGCGGTAGGCCTTCATCACCGCGCGCCCGGCGGGCTCGGACTCCAGACGGCGCACGACCTTCTCGCGGGCGCGGTAGGTCGGGCGCAGGTAGGCCCGCTCGAGCGCGAGCTGGGTCTCGTGCAGCTCGGCGCGCAGCCGCGCCTCCTCGTCGCGCATCCGCGCGTTGTCGACGAGCAGGGCCGCGATGGCAGCCACCCCGGCTCGGGCGACCGCCCGCTCGTGGGGCCTGTCGGGGTCGGCCCAGCGGGTCTTGGCCTGCTGGGCGGCGGTGCCCTCGACCGGCGCGCTGCCGATGAGCTCGGAGACGTCACCGATCACGTCGTAGCCGCGGGTGGTGATCTCGTCGACCCACGAACGCTCCAGGTCGCCCACCCACTGCTGCAGCGAGGGGGGCAGGCCGAGGCGCGGCGTACGCCGGCGCTGGGAGAGGGTCTGGTGGGCGAGCAGCTCGCGCACCAGGGGCCGGTAGTGCACCGGGGGGATCTGCTTCTGCACCGCGTGGTTGACCCGGCGCAGCAGCGCGATCTCGGGCACGCCGAGGGAAGGGTTGCTGCGACCGGTCTCGAGGTCGAGGTCGAGGCCCTGGAGGTCGAAGGCCTGGGCGAAGCGCTGCCAGAGCACCTCGGGGGCGCCCCCCGACGGCGGCACGGTCACCAGGTGGACCCGCTCCGGCGGCAGGTCGTGGGCCCAGCGGTCGAGGATCGCCGGGACCTCCTGGACGCCCCAGAACCACGACGCGAGCCGGGTCGGGCGCTCGGGGTCCTGGATGAGCTCGAGGAAGCGGGAGTAGCGGAAGCCGCGGCGGTGCTTGACGTTCTCCTGCCACTCGGCGGGGATCTGCCGGGTCAGGTCGCGCACCGAGAGCACCACGTGGATCTCGGGCTCGTCGGGCCCGCCGCTGCCGTGTCCCAGCGACTCCAGCGCCCGGCCCACCTGCGAGCGCGAGGCCGTCGCGAGGATCTCGTGGCTGATGATCGAGGTGCCCGGGTGGCGGCGGACCTGCGCCGCGAGCCGGTCCCACTGGCCGATCGCCTGCTGCTCCAGGCCACCCCAGCGCAGCCGCATCAGGTCGAGCGCGGCGAGGAAGTGGCCGTCGAACCGCTCGGCGGGGTAGAGGATGCCGCGGGTCAGCAGGGTGACCTGGTTGCGGAACAGCACGTCCTGGGCGTACGACGTGCCGGTCTTGGGGGTGCCGACGTGCAGGATCACCTTGCGCTTCATCGGCTCCTCCATCGCTCACGTCTCATCGGTCGTCCCCTCCACCAGCAGCCCGAGCGCCAGGTCGAGGACCCGGTCGTCGTCCGGGCCGGTGCCGACCTCGTCCGGCTCCCGTCGGGGAAGCAGTCGCTCGGGACGGCCGACGACAGCGTAGTCAGCCGCAGCGACCTCACGACGTACCCGGTCGGCGGTCTCGCGGGCCCAGGCCAGGGCGTCGGCGTCCAGGCGCAGCGGCGGGCCCGGCCGGGCGGCCAGCCGCGGCAGCAGCGTGTGGCGCAGCAGCTCGGACTGCTCGGCGGGCAGCACGAGCAGCCCCAGCGGCTCGGAGGTACGTCGCGCCAGCTCGGTCGCGTCGGCCGAGGGGACCACGACCTCAGGCAGCGCGCGGCGGGTGCCGAGCAGCGCGGGCAGCCGGGCGTGGTCGAGGACCAGGGTGACGCGGCGGGCGCCGACCCGCTCGGTCCAGGACCGGAGCATCTCGAGGAGGTCGGCGCGCGGCGCCGGACGAGCACCGGCGGCGGCGTGACGCACCCAGTCGTCCCACGCGGGACCGCCCTCGGCGAAGGAGCGCGCGACGTAGGCGAGCTCGGTCATGGTCGCGACGTCGTGCCCGAGCACGAGCACCACCGACCCGCGTCCGCCGGGCGGTCGGCCGCGGCGCTGCATCTCCTCGCGCACGGCCTCGGCCGACCACGACGCGCCAGCAACCCGGTAGGCCCGTCCCGGACGCCGCCACCGGGGTCGCGGCCGCGGGGCGACGCCGGCGGCGACGAGGTCCTCGGCCAGCAGGTTGGTCGCGACCCGCAGCAGCTCGTCGGCGGGCAGGTCACCGGGGTCCACCGGACGCGGGCCGTACGTCGTCTCCGCGACGGCGCCGAGCAGCTCGAGGTCGGGTCGCCCGCGGCCGGGGGCGCTCGCGGTGAGCACGCGCTCCACCAGCACCGGGTCGGGCCGACGGCCGGTCGCGGCGCAGGCGAGGTTGACCCGGCGCAGCACCTCGAGCTGCTGGGCGCCGGGCAGGAAGCGGCCGGTGCGGTCGGCCTCGGCCGACCAGTCGGCCCACGGGGTGGTGCCGCCGGCCCGCAGCGACGCGACCCAGCCCCAGGCCCGCGCCTCGCCCGTCGTGCTCATCAGGCCGTCACCGGCGGTCCCGGCGGTTCTGCAGGCTGCCGCGCACGCGGGCGGTGAGCCGGGCGTCGGGGTCGGGGCGGCGGGCCGCCTCGACGGTCATCGCGGCCAGGGCGTCGAGGGCCGCGCCGAGCTGGGCCTTGGCCGAGACCGCGGCCGGGTCGACGAACTCCTCGGGCGGCACGGGCGGGCCGGGGTGCAGGTCGGCGAGGTCGCCGACGACGTGGACCCCGCGCTCGGTGATCCACTCGCTCCACCGCTCGGCCTCCGAGACGGCCCACGGGTGCAGCCGCGCCGGCAGCTGCAGGCGGGTGCCCCGGCGGTTGGCGAGCATCCGCTCGGCGAGCATGTGCCGCACCAGCTCGTCGAACTCGGCACCGCGGCGGGTGGCGCGGTCGATGCGCCCGTTGAGCCTGCGCAGCAGCTGGGTCTCGGCGACGCCGAGCGAGCGGTTGACCCGCTCGGCCTCGCGCGGCGCCCAGGCCGGGTCGATGCCGAGCACGGTGCAGAAGCGCTGCCAGAGCAGGTCGCCGGGCTGGTGCGGGACGGTGACGACGTGGACCCGCTCGGGCGGCAGGTCGGCGCCCCAGGTCGCGAGCACGCTCGGCAGGTCGAAGGCCGCGGCGAACCACGGCAGCCCGCGCACCATCCGGCGCTGGAAGCGGCGGTAGGTCCAGGTGCGGCCGAGCTTGATGCTCTCCTGCCACGCGGCCGGCACCTGCCGGCCCAGGTCGCGCACGGAGTAGACGACGTGGACCTCGCTGCCGCTCAGGTCGCGCAGCGCCCGGCGTACCTGGTCGGGGGTGGCGGGCCCGAGGGTCTCGTGGCTGATCACCACGGTGCCGTCGAGGCGTCGGATGCGGCGTACGAGGGCGTCCCAGGCGCCCTTGGCGTGCCCGGGCGGACCGCCCCAGTCCTGGCCGAGCAGGTCGATCGCGGCGCGGAACTGGCTCAGCTGCGGGTCGGCCAGCGCGTGCCGGCTCGGGAAGTGGACGTCGTGCCCGGCCAGGGCCCGGGAGTTCAGCGTCAGCCGGTCCTGCAGGTAGGTCGTGCCGGTCTTGGGCGCACCGACGTGCAGGTAGACCGTCCGACTCACGTCAGCAGGCTAGCGACCCTCCCCATCTGGAAGACTGCGGCCCGATGACCGAGCGCCAGCCGCTGTACCTGCACATCGGTATGCCCAAGAGCGGGTCGACCTACCTGCAGTCGCTGCTCGAGGACCACCGGCCGGTCCTACGGGCGCACGGCTTCACCTACCCCGACGCCGGGCGCGAGGCCATGTTCCACGCGGCGCTCGAGATGGCCGGCCGTCCCGACCAGTGGGGGCTGAGCGACGAGACGGTCGCCGGCGCCTTCGACCGGGTGCTCGACGCCGGACGCCGCGACGGCGGCACCGTGCTGGTCAGCCACGAGATCCTCAGCGCCGCGACCCGCAAGGAGATCGACCGCATCGGCGCGCGTCTCGAGGGGTTCGACCTCCACATCGTGGTCACGACCCGCGACCTCGCTCGCACGGTCGCGGCCCAGTGGCAGGAGCGCGTCAAGAACGGCGTCGACGAGACCTACGCGCAGTTCGCTGCGGCGGTGCTCTCCCAGCGGCCCGCGGACATGACGTCGACGGCCCAGGGGTTCTGGCACGGGCACAACGTGCCGTGGGTGCTGACCCGCTGGGAGCGGCTGGTGCCGCCCGACCGGGTGCACGTCGTGGTCACCCCCGACCGCTCCGCCGGGCCCGGCGCGCTGTGGCACCGCTTCGCCGACGCGGTCGGGCTGCCCGCCGACGTGCTCGACCCGCTGAGCGGGGCGGTCGCCAACGAGTCGCTCGGCACCGCCCAGGTGGCGCTGCTGCGCCAGACCCTCGCCGCCTCGGGCCTCGAGCAGCCGTGGATCGCGCTGGTCGGCAAGCGCTGGTTCGCCCAGACCGTCCTCCCCCGGGCCCGCTCGGCCCGCCCGGTCACCCCGGCCCCGGTCGCCGAGGCCCTCGGCGAGGTCGCCGAGACCTGGATCGCCGAGCTCGGGTCGCGCGGCTACTCGATCCACGGCGACCTCGCCGAGCTGCGGCCCGCGGTGCCGCCGCCCGGCACCCCCCACCCCGACGACGTCACCGCCGACGACCTGGTCCGCGACCTCCCCGACCTGCTCGGCGAGATGCTCCGCCACGAGGTCACCCAGCGCCAGACCATCGCGCGCCTGGAGGCCGAGCTCCGCGAGGCCCGTCAGGCCCCGCCCAAGCCCACCCCACGGTGGTCGAGGAGGTCGCGCTAGCAACCTCGACCACCCTGCGGACCGACCGCACCCCACGGTGGTCGAGCCACGGTGGTCGAGGTGCGAGGAGCGCTAGCGACGAGCC
>CALRVO020000253.1:0-6062 GCA_943371595.1 Sphingomonas paucimobilis | reverse complement strand
TGACCGTGCCGCGGCCGGTGCCCTTCGACTCCAGCCACGTGATGACGGTCGACTTGGCCTCGGCGACCTCCATGCCGTCGACAGAGATCTCGTCGTTGCTGGAGTTGATCGCCGGGCCGTCCCCGGTGAACGCCTCGCCGCCGTCGGCCTCGAACCCCTCGGGCGGCTGCACGGTGCGGACGACGGGCAGGTCGAAGACCTTCGCGAAGTCCCAGTCGCGCTGGTCCTGCCCGGGCACGGCCATGATCGCGCCGGTGCCGTAGTCGGCCAGGACGTAGTCGGCGGCGTAGACCGGGATGCGCGTGCCGGTGACCGGGTTGACCGCGGTGACGCCCAGGTCGACGCCGGTCTTGGGCCGGTCGCTGGCCAGCCGGTCGATGTCGGACGCCGTGCGGACCGACTCCAGGTAGGCCTCGTAGGCCGGGCGCTGCGCGTCGCTGACCAGCTCGGCGGCCAGCGCGGCGTCGGCGGCGACGACCATGAACGTCGCGCCGAATAGGGTGTCGGGACGCGTCGTGTAGACGGTCAGGGGCTCGGCGCGACCCTCGACCACGAAGTCGACGTGGGCACCCTCGGACCGACCGATCCAGTTGCGCTGCGCGGTGATGACCCGGTCGGGCCAGGTCGGCGCCAGCACCTCCAGGTCGTCGAGCAGCTCCTGGGCGTAGTCGGTGATCCGGAAGTACCACTGGGTCAGGTCGCGCTTGGTGACCGTGGCGCCGCAGCGGTCGCACGTGCCGTCAGCCAGCACCTGCTCGTTGGCCAGCACGGTCTGGTCCTGGGGGCACCAGTTGACCGGGCTGTTCTTGCGGTAGGCCAGCCCACGCTCGCGGAACTTCAGGAACAGCCACTGCGTCCAGCGGTAGTACTCGGGGTCGGAGGTGTGCAGCCGGCGTGACCAGTCGAAGGCCAGGCCGTAGCTCTTCATCGACGCGGCCTGTGTCTCGATGTTGGCGTAGGTGTAGGTCGCCGGGTGCTCGTCGTTGCGGATCGCGGCGTTCTCGGCCGGCAGGCCGAAGGAGTCCCAGCCCATCGGGTTGAGCACCTCGTAGCCCTTGAACCGCCAGTAGCGCGCCATCACGTCGTGCAGCGCGAACACCTCGGCGTGCCCCATGTGCAGGTCGCCGCTGGGGTAGGGGAACATCGTGAGCGCGTAGCGCTTCTCCTTGGGCGAGTCGTCGTCGGCGCGGAACGGCTCCGTCTCGGCCCACACCTGCTGCCACTTGTGCTCGACGGACGCGACGTCGTACGTCGCCGCCTCGCTGCCGCCGTCGCTGGTCTGCTCGCTCATCGTCTGCTCCTGCTCGTCTGCTGCTGCCCCTGCGGGGTCCTACCGGGTCCGGACATGAAAAAACCCCTCACGTGGAGGGGTGGCCGCGCGATCAACGATCGATCAGCGCGGCTGTCCAAGAAGCAGGGTCTGGGTGCTCATGACGACACCCTACCGCGCCTGGGCGTGGCGGCGGAACACGGTTGTGGTCACGAGGGGGCCGGCGCCAGCATCATCGGCATCAGGTCGTGCACCTGCACGACGAGCACCTCGAGCACGCGGGCCGCGGCGGTCGCGTCAGCAGGCTGGTCGGCGTGTGGGTCGACAGGTTGGTCGGCGGCCTGGTGGGCCAGCAGCGCCTGCTGGAAGATCCCGTCGAAGACGGCGTACGCCGCCCGCGGCGACAGCGCGGGACGCCGGCCGGAGAGCTCGGCGTAGCGCTCCACGACACGCCACACCATGTCCTGCAGCGTGGCGTCGATCTGCACGACGGCCTCGCGCAGGCCGTCCTCGAACATGCTCTGGGTGCGCAGGTCGTACCAGAGCCGGTGCATCGGCGCCTCGACGCACAGCGTCTCGACGAGCTTGTCGGCGAACCCGTCGACCAGCTCGTCCGGCGTCGTGGCGTCGGCGACGACGCCGTCGTAGCGCGTGACGCAACGGGCCTTGTAGAGACGGACGCTGTGGAGGACCAGCGCGACGGTGTCACCGAACAGGGAGCCGGCGACGTCAGGGGCGACCTCGGCGTCGTCGGCGACCGCCCGCAGGGTGGTCCGGGCGAAGCCGACCTGCCCGAGGGAGCGCAGCGCGGACTCGGCGAGCCGGTGGCGGTAGGCGTCGGGGTCCTCGAGGGGGACACGGCCCGGGTGCCGGGTCTCGGTCATGCCCTCATCGTGGCACAGCGTCCGTCGTGCTGCCCGGGTCGCTCAGGACGGTCGCAGCACCGTGTCGAGGAACGCGACCTGGGCGGCCACGGACCTCTCGAAGGGCTCTCCCTCGTAGATCGCGAAGTGGCCGACGTCGAGGCGCTCGACCTCGACCCGGCAGCCGGCGGCGGCCGCCTTGCGCGCGACGGCCTCGACGGCCGAGGGAGGCGCGATCGTGTCCTGGGCCGCCACGACCAGCATCAGCGGCACCGACAGCCTCGAGGCCGAGGCCACCGGCCGGTTGAGCAGGATCGGCAGGACGCCGCGGGCCAGCATCTCGTTGCGGAAGGTCGGGCCCATGATCAGCTCGTAGCCCGACAGCCCGTCGTGGGAGGTGATCGCGGCCAGCGAGCCGGGCTCCCCCACGATCGGGATCGTGTGCCCGCGCTGGACGACGCCGCGCAGCGCGTGCCCGGTGAGCCGGAGCACCTGGCGCAGGCCGGCGTACCGCCGGATCTCGAGCACGGCGGCGAGCCCGTCCATCGCGGCGCCCTGCGAGACCACGGCCGCCAGGCGCGGGTCGCCGGCGGCGACGGCGACGACGTGGCCGCCGGAGTACGACGACCCCCACAGCACCACGCGGTCGGGGTCGATGCCGTTCATGGTGCGCACGTGGGAGACCACGCGGCGGTAGTCCTCGCGGTGCCGGCGGTGGTCGACGGACTGTCGGGGCGACCCGTCGGAGGTGCCGAAGCCGCGGTAGTCGAAGACCACGACGTCGGCGCCGGCGGCCGCGAAGCGTTCGGCGAAGGGCGTGAGGCCGGCGTCCTTGGTGGCGCCGAACCCGTGGGCCATCACGACCACCGGTCGCCCGGCGGGTGTCGTCCACGCGTCGGAGCCGGCGCGGTAGTGCCAGGCGGACAGGCGGGTCCGGTCGGGGCCGAGGATGTCGAGGTCGGAGGGCGAGGTGCGCACCCTACGATCCGACCATGACTGTCAATGACCTGTTCCGACTCGACGGCAAGGTCGCCGTCGTCACTGGCGCGTCCAGCGGCCTCGGTGTCGCGTTCGCCCAGGGCCTGGCCGAGGCGGGTGCCGACCTCGTGCTCGGGGCGCGCCGCGTCGACCGGCTCGCCGAGACGGCCGCGCTGGTCGAGGCCACCGGCCGCAAGGCCCTCACCGTAGCCACCGACGTCGCCGACCCCGACTCGTGCAGCAACCTCGTCGCGCTGGCCATGGAGGAGTTCGGCCACGTCGACGTCCTGGTCAACAACGCCGGCATCGGCACGGCCGTGCCCGCCACCCGCGAGGCGCCCGAGCAGTTCCGCGGCGTCATCGACGTCAACCTCAACGGCTGCTACTGGATGGCCCAGGCCTGCGGCCGGGTCATGCAGCCGGGGTCGAGCATCATCAACATCTCCTCGGTCCTGGGCCTCACCACCGCCGGGCTCCCCCAGGCGGCGTACGCCGCGTCGAAGGCCGGCCTGATCGGCCTGACCCGCGACCTGGCCCAGCAGTGGACCGGGCGCAAGGGCATCCGCGTCAACGCGATCGCGCCCGGGTTCTTCGTCTCCGAGATGACCGAGCAGTACCCCGAGGGCTACCTCGACTCCCAGATGGCGCGCATCCCCGCCGGGCGCAAGGGCGACCCGGCCGAGCTCGCGGCCGCCGTGGTGTTCCTGGCCTCCGCTGCGGGTGGCTACGTCACCGGTCAGACGATCGCCGTCGACGGCGGCATGACCATCACCTGACCACCAGGCCACCAGGCCAGCGCTGACCCGTCGCGTGGACGCGACGGGTCAGCGCGAGTCAGCGCGGGTCAGCGCGGGTCAGCGGTCCCGGTAGGCGACGCAGACCGACGGTCGCGGGAAGTCGTCGGTGTGCGGCCACGTGGAGGCGGGCTCCTCGAAGGTGGCACCGGTGATCTCGCCCGGGTGCTGCACGGCGAAGAAGAGGGACCGGTCGGAGTCGGTCACCAGTGGGCCGCAGGCCTCGGCGCCGCGAGGGACGGTGAGGAACTGCAGCACGCGTCCTCGCTCGGGGCCCGTCGTCGGCACCCGGAAGATGCCGTCGTTGGACCCGAGGACGTTGCCGTCGGTGGAGATCCAGAGGTTGCCGACGCTGTCGAAGGCCACGTTGTCGGGACAGCTGATCGGGCTGACCTTGGACTTGTCGAAGCCGCCGAACCAGGTCTCGGCCGCCGCGGGGTCACCGCAGACGAGCATCAGGTTCCAGGCGAAGGTCAGCCCCGCGTGCTCGTACTTGCTCGTCTCGGTCATCTCGAGCACGTAGCCGTTGCGGTTGCCCGACGCCTCGGTCAGAGGGGCGCCCAGCGAGGCACGCACCATGGACCTCGCGAGCGGGTTGGCCTCGTCGACGGGGGTCCCCGCGCTGCCGCGGTTGGAGTTGTTGGTGAGCGCCGCGTAGATCTTGCCGTTGACCGGGTTGGGCTCGACGTCCTCGGGGCGGTCCATCTTGGTGGGGTTCATCTTGTCGGCGGCCAGCCGGGTGAAGACCAGCACCTCGGGCACCGTCATGCCCGGCACGTAGGAGGTCGTGTCGGTGCACAGCCTGATCCAGCGGCCGGTGCCGTCGTACTTCCCGTCGGCGGTGCCGTCACCGGTGAGCCGGGCGACGTAGAGCGTCCCCTTGGTGAGCAGCTGCTTGTTGCGGATCCGCGCACCACGGGTCTTGCGCTTGTCGAAGCGTCCCTCGGAGACGAACTTGTAGAGGTAGTCGCCGCGCTCGTCGTCGCCCATGTAGGCCACGGCACGACCGCCCTTGGCGATGTGGATGTTGGCGCCCTCGTGCTTGAACCGCCCGAGCATCGTGTGCTTGCGCGGGGACTCGTCGGGACGGTGCGGGTCGACCTCCACGACCCAGCCGAACCGGTGCGGCTCGTGCGGCTCGGTGGTCAGGTCGAAGCGGGGGTCGACCGTGTTCCACCCACGGCCGGACCCGGTGATCCCGTAGCGGGCGTAGGCCTCCGCGTAGCGGGAGTCGAGAGCGCCGCTCTTGTCGAAGTACTGGTTGAAGTTCTCCTCGCCCGACAGCACCGTGCCCCAGGGCGTCATCCCGCCCGCACAGTTGTTGAGGGTGCCGCGCACGTAGGTGCCGCCCGGGTCGGCCGTGGTCCTCAGCAGCTCGTGCCCGGCGGCCGGGCCGGTCAGCTTGAACCCGACACCGATGTGGAGACGTCGGTTCTCAGGGGTCTTGGCGCTCGGCGTCACCCGCTTCCAGGAACCAGGCGTGGCACCGCGGCGGACCCGCAGCACCGACATGCCGTGGTTGTGCATGGAGATGCCCTTGATCTCCTCGTCGGTGTAGGTGTCGGCCGGGAACATGGCCGGCTCGGTGGAGTACTCGTGGTTGACCACGAGCAGCGCCTCGTCGCCGAGCGGCTTGAACGGGTCGAGCGACAGCAGGCCGACGTAGTCGCAGTTGAAGCCGAACTGGGTCTTGGCCGCCGCGACGCTCTGCTTCGCGGCGTCGAAGGCCGGGCCGGGCACGACCGGGTCGCCCCAGCGCACGACGACCGAGCTCGTGAAGCCCGCGGCGGTGACGACGGCGTCGCGCTTGTTGGGCCGTACGGCGCCGAAGGCGCGGGTGAGGTCGCGACCCGAGGCCGGGGCCCGACCCGCCGCCGTCGCCGACGACCCGGTCGAGGCGGCCGGCACGGCGGCGGCCGCCTGTCCTGCTGCGCCGCCGACGACCAGGGCACCCCCGCCGAGGAGGGCGCTCTGCAGCACACCTCGCCGACCGACGACCTTGGCGATCTCCTGCTGGACGTGCCCGTTGTCGCTGCGGTTGGGCTCCGGGTGGTCACACGCGTTGCCGCAGCGGTACTGGCAGGTCAGCGGGTCGCGGGAGGCGCGGGTGTGGGCCCCGACGGCCTCGTGCCGGGGGGTGATCGGGAGGAGGCGGCG
>CALRVO020000252.1:0-6064 GCA_943371595.1 Sphingomonas paucimobilis | reverse complement strand
GGCACCCCCGACCGCAGCATGGGCGCCCAGGAGACCTTCGGCCGCGACACCGACGACCGCGAGGTGGTGTTGCGCGAGGTGCTCGCGCTGACCGCCAAGGTCACCCGCCGGCTGCGGGCCGCCGAGGTCGCCGGCCGCACGGTGACCCTCACCGTGCGCTTCGCCGACTTCACCACGATCACGCGCAGCCGCACCCTCGCCGAGGCCACCGACGTCACCCAGGAGGTCTACGCCGCGGCCGTGCGCCTCTACGACGGGCTCGGCCTGCAGCGGGCCCGGATCCGTCTCGTGGGGGTGCGGGTCGAGGGCCTGGTGCCCCGCCGACGGGTCGAGCGGCAGGGCGTCCTGGGCGAACGTGAGCACGGGTGGTCGGAGGCCGACCGGGCGGTCGACCGGGCGGCCCGTCGCTTCGGCACCGCGGCCGTCCGACCGGCCTCGCTGCTCGATCGTTAGGGCGCCCAGCAATACTCACCCCAAGGAATTACTCATCCCGCCTACCGTGACGCCGACCTCCTGCCTAGAATTGGCCCACACATGCTGGATGGCGACCACTTGGAGGACCCGGTGCCACTCTCCGAAGAGGAGCTGCGACTGCTCGAGCAGATGGAGCGTGCGCTCGTCGAGGAGGACCCCAAGTTCGCCTCCACCCTGCGCGGCACCGCGCTGCGCACCTCGGCCCGCCGTCGCGCCATCATCGCGGGCTTCGTCTTCGCCCTCGGCGTCGCGCTGCTGTTCGTCGGCGTCCTGACCCAGTGGTACGTCGGCATCGTCGGCTTCGTGCTGATGCTCGGCTCGGCCACCTTGGCGCTCAGCACCGTCAAGACCCGGCAGGCCGCGGCCGCCGACCCCCGTGGCGGCACCGCCCACCCCTCGGGTCTCACGTCGTTCGACGGAGGGCGTCGCACCCGCCGCTCGCGTGGTCGCTCCGGCGGTGGCCGGGCGCCGTTCATGGAGCGCATGGAGTCCCGCTGGCGCAAGCGCCGCGAGACCGGCGGTTTCTGAGCCCGCTCCTGCGGCGCCCTACCCGCGTCAGCCCCGTCGCGCGGCGCCCGCGGTCGCGCCGATGGTGACGTCGACCCGTCAGGGCGACGACCTCACAGCCAGCGGGCGCCGATCTCGTCGTGCAGCTGCTGCGTCTACTGCACGTTGAGCACGCCGTCCTCGACGCGCGCCTGCAGGCCGCACGCCGCGGCGATCGCCATGATCGCGTCGCGGTCGCCGGGGTGGTCGTCGGCGTCGCCGCCGTCCCACAGCTGGAGCCACCGGTCGGTGGGATCGTCGCTGCCGACGTCTGCCCACACCCGGCAGATCCGGTCGAGCTCGTCCTGCGTCATGGCACGGGAGGGGGTCGCGTACATGAGGCTCCAGGGTCCAGTGGTCCACGGGGTACGGCGGTGTCGCCGACACCGGGTGCCGGAAGTGTCGCACCTCGGGCCGCGGGGCTGGCTCAGAGCACCTCGGAGCGGCTGCCCACCAGCTCGGGCTCGGCAGCGTCGGGACGTTCGAGGTCGGTGACGTCGCGGCGTTGGACCACCGAGGCCGGCGCCCACGCCGCCCGGCGTCGGGTCCGCGGGGTCGCCCCGGCGACGAGCGCCTCGCAGACGAGGAGCACCTCGTCGCGCAGACCACCGGGCCGGCTCGAGTGGCGGCGCGCGTAGCGCGTGCGCTCGAGGGCGACCACGACGCGGTCGAGGGCGGCGACCGCATTCGGGGCCAACCACGGACCCTGGGCCGGGCGCTGCTCGCCGGCGCCGGGGGAGCCGAACCACTGCACGACGACGTCGCGGGTCTCCCGCGGTGAGCGCGCCTCGGGCCAGGCCAGGCGCAGGTCGACCGCGGTCGCGCGCAGCTCCTCCCAGGCGGCCTCGGGCCCGCCGTCGAGGCGGCGTTCGCGCTGGCGACGACGCAGGGTGTGGGGGAGCAGCACCAGCAGCGCGACGAGCAGGACGCCGCCGACCACGAGGAGCACCGTCAGCCACGGGAACGACGAGCCGGTGCCGGCGTCGTCCGCGGACGCGGTCGGCTCGTCGGGCGCGGTGGTGGGCACGCTCGCCGAGGGCCCGACCGGGCGGGTCGGGGTGTCCTCGGTGGGCTGCGCGCTCGGGACGTCGGTCTCGGTGATCGGGTCGACGCGCTGGTTGGCGTAGGTCGGCTGGGTGCCGCGGGTGCGCTCGTCGGGGGTCGGGTCGAAGAGCACCCACCCGGCACCGGGGAAGTAGAGCTCGGTCCAGGCGTGCAGGTCGTGCGAGCTGTAGACGAACGTTCCGGGCTGCCCGGTCACGGGCTCGGGGCGCAGGAAGCCGACCGCGACCCGGGCGGGGATGCCGAGCTGGCGGGCCATCACGCCCATCGCGGCGGCGTACTGCTCGCAGTAGCCGACGCGGCCGCCCTTGGCGTCGGGGTCGAGGAAGTCGACCAGCTCACCGGAGCCCACGCCCCCCTCGGGGTCGCTGGGCAGGGCGTACTTGAACCCGCCGGTCTCGCGGAAGAACTGGTTGAGCAGCACGGCCCGCTCGAAGTCGGTCGCGCCGCCGCGGGTGGCCTGACGGCCGTAGTCGGCGATCGCCGGGGGGAGGTCGCCGGGCAGCTCGGTGAACAGCTCGGGGGCAGCGGACGGCGAGGAGTTGAGCGTGAGCAGCCGGTCGTCGGCGTACGTCGGCTCGGCGGCGGTCATGGTGTAGCTCATCCCGGCGGTGTCGAGGTCGTCGTCGCCGGACAGGAAGTCCGTCGTGGCCTCGTCGAAGCGCCAGTCGCCGTCGGCGGTGATGGAGGTGATGGGGGCCTGGGTGGGCAACCACCGCGACTTGAACTCGTCGGTGATCTCGACCTGGTAGTCGTGGTCGTCGAAGCTGACCAGCCCGGGGTTGATGCCCACGAGGGGCGGCATCGGGCCCTGCGCGAGGTTGGAGCCGGGCACGTTGCGGTCACCCCCGCTCCACTCGTTGCCGCTGAAACGGGTGAGCACCGAGATGCGGAGGTGGTCGGGGGAGGTGTCGTCGGTGCGCACGGTGACCAGGTCGATGTCGGCGCCGCGCACGAGGTCCTCGCGCAGGTCGGCCATCGGGTTGGTGACCTCGATGTCGCCGTCACCGCCGTTGCCGGGACCGACGTCGAAGACCGAGAAGCTCAGGGTCGGCACGGCCAGCGGGACCACGACCGCGGCGATCGTGGCGACGGAGCCGACCGCGAAGGCGCTGGCCCGCACGGACGCACTGAGGTGACGCACCGGTGCGGTGCTGCCGTCGAGGGAGCGGCCCCACCGCGACAGGTGCTCCGCCTCCTGCAGGAACAGCATCAGCAGGAAGCCCGCCGCGGTCGCGACGAAGACCCACCACGACAGACCGCGGTCGAGGAGGCTGATCGGCACGCTGTAGACCGTGAGCAGCGGCAGCCCGGCCAGCGGCACCCGGCGCAGGGTCGAGGCGCACAGGTCGACCAGGAGCATCGCGACGAAGCCGCCGACGACCAGGAGCGGTTGCACGGTGATGGTGTCGGTGGTGGGGACGGGCGAGGCGTAGGCGTTGGCGGCGTCGACCGCGCCCGAGAGCGCCGCGCGGAACTCGCTGCCGGGGTAGGGCTGCGACGCGATCACCTGGCAGGTGGTCGCGCCACCCACGACGACCTGGACCAGGACGACGACGAGGCCCGGCAGCCGTCGCCACCGTGCCACGGCGCCCGAGACCGCGACGGCGACCCCGACGACGACCAGGGAGACCAGGAACACCGACGACTGCGTCGTGAAGCCGCGCCAGGACCACATCGCGGCCCAGGTCGTGGCGGTGGCGACCGCCGCGAGCTGCACGTGGCTGGTCAGGGCCACCCGGTCACGGCGCCGGTCGCGGCTCACGGGACCACCGCCGGGGCGGGGGACGCCGGGCCCTCGGCCGGGGCGCCCTGGCCCCGGGCCGGCCCGCGCGACGACGTACGGCCCAGGTCGTCCCACACCGACTCCAGGCGGTCGCGGGGGCCGAGGGTGACCGAGCGCCAGCCCGAGCGGGCCAGGAACGGCGCCGCGCTGCCCGTCGTCGACTGCGGCTGCGACCAGGCGTCGACGTCGAGGGCGATCGCGAGCGCGGAGGAGGTGTGGTGGACGATGCGCCGCAGCGCGGGCGCGTCGGCCTGGTCGACGGCACCGACGACGGCGACCGCGAGACCGCCGTGGGCCTGCTCGCCCATCCAGGAGGTGTCGATCGTCGACCGGTGGTCGAGCGCGACCACCGCCAGCGCCTCGAGGATCGGGCGGGCGTTGAGGTCGGCGTCGCGCAGGTGCCACTGACCACCGCCGGTCGGGGCCCCGGCCTCCTCGCCGGAGGCGGTGACCAGGCGGACCTGGAAGCCGCGCTGCGACAGGTGCACGGCGACCGAGGCCGCCGCGGCGACCGCGGCCTCCAGGGAGGAGGCGATGCCCTGGCCGCGGTGGGCGGTCAGCCGGTTGTCGAGCAGGATCGTGGCCCGCGACTGCCAGGGCTGCTCCTCGCGGCGCACCATCAGCTCACCGGTGCGTGCCGAGCTGGGCCAGTGGACCCGACGAAGGTCGTCGCCCTGGCGGTAGTCGCGGACCGTGACGTCCTCGGCGGAGCCCATCGCGAAGGCCCGCGGCCGGTTGTCGCCCGACCCGGTCCACCCGCCGCCGAGCGGGATGGCCGACAGCGGGACGGTGCGGGGGGTGACCACCAGCGGCACCGTCATCCGGAACGCGCGGCCGAGCTCGACCAGCCCGAACGCGTCACCGACGCGCACCGTCATCGGTCCGATCTCGAAGCGGCCGCGCACGTCGGAGCGGATCTGGTAGCTGACCTCGCGCCGCCAGCCGTGGCCGATCCCGTCGAGCACGAAGCGCGGGCGGGTGCCGAGCACGTAGGGCACGTGGTCCTCGAGCAGGAGCACGCCGCTGGGGGTGCGGCCCTCGTTGGTGAGGGCCAGGTTGACGCGGGCCGGCTGCCCGGCGGTGACCAGCTGCGGGGTGACCGTGCGCACCAGCGCGAGGCGGTAGCGCGAGCGGCCCAGCACCAGGGCCGTGGCGAGGGGGAGCACCACGACCAGGACGCCGACCCGGGTGAGGGCCGGCTGGCCCAGGAGGATCGCGCAGACGATCGCGGTGATGCCGGCAGCAAGGAACGCCCGTCCGCGGACGGTCAGGCCCGAGAGTGCTTCACGCACGGTGTCGCGAGCCGGCCGGGCCGGCCGCGGCCGCCGCGGACCCGCCCTGCGGGCTGGGCACGGGTACGCCGGCCAGGAGGGTGTCGAGGATCGTGGCGGTCGTGCGCCCGCCCATCGCCGCCTCGACGCTCGGCAGCAGCCGGTGGGCCAGCACCGGCCGCGCGAGCAGCTGGACGTCGTCGGGCAGCACGTAGTCGCGGCCCCGGATCGCGGCGTGGGCCTTGGCGGCGCGGACCAGGTGGAGCGTGGCGCGGGGCGAGGCGCCCAGCATCAGGTCGTCGGTGCGGCGGGTCGCCCCGGTCAGCGCCACGACGTACTGCTGGATCGCGGGGGAGACGTAGACCTGGTTGACGATGCCGCTGAGCTTGCGGATCTCGCCGGCGTCGGTCACGGCCTCGAGGTCGTCGAGCGGGCGGGAGTAGGTGTGGCTGTCGAGCATCGCGATCTCGGCCGACTCGACCGGGTAGCCGATCGAGACCCGGGCCATGAAGCGGTCGCGCTGGGCCTCGGGCAGGGCGTAGGTGCCCTCCATCTCGATGGGGTTCTGCGTCGCGATCACCATGAACGGCGCCTCGAGCTCGTAGGTGTTGTTGTCGACGGTGACCTGGCGCTCCTCCATGCACTCCAGCAGCGCCGACTGCGTCTTGGGCGAGGCGCGGTTGATCTCGTCGCCGACGACGATGTTGGCGAAGACCCCGCCGGGCCGGAACTCGAACTCGCGGGTGTTCTGGTTGAAGATCGAGACGCCGGTGACGTCGGACGGCAGCAGGTCGGGCGTGAACTGGATGCGCCGCACCGAGCAGTCGATGCTGCGGGCCAGGGCCTTGCTCAGCATGGTCTTGCCGACGCCGGGGACGTCCTCGATCAGCAGGTGCCCCTCGGCCAGCAGCACCACCAGGGCCGA
>CALRVO020000251.1:0-6076 GCA_943371595.1 Sphingomonas paucimobilis | reverse complement strand
TTGGTGAGCGCGGTCGCCTTGCCCTGGAGCGTGACGACGCGGGTGTTGAGGGTCTGCATCGAGGTGATGACCGACTGCTCGCTCGAGACCCGGGACTTCAGCCGCGACTGCGGAACAGCCTCCAGCTGCATGAGCTGTTCGATGATGGTCGCCGAGTCGAGCCCGCTCGACAGACCGCTGATGCTGGCCATCGGGACCTCCTGCTACCTGGTGGGTGACCGGTGCGGTCGGGAACACGAGCGGCGGCCCGGGCCGGAGGAGGGGTCGCCTCCTCCGGCGCCGGACCGCACGCTGTCAGCCGCGCAGGAGCGAGAGGACGCTCTGCGGGGCGGAGTTCGCCTGGGCGAGCATCGCGGTGCCGGCCTGCGACAGGATCTGCGAGCGGGTGAAGCTCATCATCTCCTGCGCCATGTCGGTGTCGCGGATGCGGCTCTCGGAGGCCGACAGGTTCTCGACGGCCACGTTGAGGTTGTTGATGGTGTGCTCGAAGCGGTTCTGCACCGCACCCAGGTTGGCGCGAGCCGTGGAGATGTTCTTGATCTGGGTGTCGATCGCGTCGATCGCGTCGCGGGACGACGAGGCCGTGGCGAACGAGATGCCGCCGGCGACGGCGTTGCCGGCGGCCACACCGGTGCCGGGCGCCGTGGTGGCGACCGCCGAGTTGTCGTTGGCCGTCACGACGAGCTCGTTGCTGTCGTTGACCGAGGCCTTGAACCCGCTCGAGAACCCGGTGCTGCTGTTCAGGGCGTCGGCGACGTCCTGGACGGTGTCGTAGGTGCCGGCCGCACCGAGCGTGACGGTCGCCGAGGCGCCGCCGGCCGCCGAGAACGCCATCGCGCCGGTGACCAGCGTCGGGGTCACGGTGGCGAAGCTCGTGCCGCCACCGCTCGTGAGGGCCGTCGCCACTGCCGACACGTCGGCGGTGTCGAAGTTGAAGCCGATCACGTTGTCGCCCGCGTTCGAGCCCGCGCCGACCTGGAACTCCAGCGTGTTGGCCGAGCCGTCGAGCAGCTTGGTGCCGTTGAAGTTCGTCGAGCCGGCGATCCGCGACAGCTCCGAGCGCAGCTGCGTGGCCTCGGCGCCGATCGCGTTGCGGGCGTCGGTGCTGTTGGTGTCGTTGCCGGCCTGCACCGCGAGGTCACGCATGCGCTGCAGGATGGAGTGAACCTCGGTGAGCGCGCCCTCCGCGGTCTGCACGACGCTGATGCCGTCCTGGGCGTTGCGGACGGCGACCTTGAGGCCACCGACCTGCGAGCGCAGGCCCTCCGAGATGGCGAGACCGGCGGCGTCGTCGGCGGCCCGGTTGATGCGGAACCCGCTCGACAGCTTCTCGAGCGACTTCGACATCTGCCCCTGGGTGACGGACAGGTTGCGGTACGAGTTGAACGCGTCGGTGTTGGTGTTGATGCGAAGACCCATGATGAATCCCTCCTGGTTAGGTCCTGACGAAGCCCGTCCGTGGGCTTCGACGAGTACATCGGCGTCGGTGCCGATGGTCTGAGGAGAAACCGCCGACGAGTTGCGGCGGTCTCGGTCCCGAGAACGTGGGGTCGTGCGGGACGACTAGGAGACGGAGTTGAGGCGGAAGCCCGACGGGGCGTCGGCCAGGCGCCGGGGGCGCATCGCGGCGGCGTGCCGGTCGGCCACGGCCTGGAAGTAGCTCTGCCGGCGGCGGGCGACGCACCCGTCGGCGCGGGCCGGGGTGGCGACGAGGTCGGGGTCGAGCGCGGTGTTCATCGCGTCGCGCAGCAGGACCAGCGCCTCGGCGCGGATCTGCGAGACCCGCGACTCGCTGACCCCGAGGGTCGCGGCGATCTCGGCCATCGGCCGCTCGGCGAGGAAGTACTCCTGCACGACCACGCGCATCCGCTCGGGGAGCTCGGCGATCGCGTCGACGAGGTAGGCCAGGCGCTCCTGGCCGACCACCTGCTCCTCCGGCGTCGGCGAGGCGCTGACCAGCATCTCCTCGTAGGGGCGCTCGCTGTCGGCCTGCAGCGACAGGACCTGGGCCCGGGCCACGTCGCCGACGGTGCCCTCCACCTCGGCCGCGCTGAGGCCCAGCGAGCTGGCGATCTCGGCGGTCGTCGGCACGCGTCCGAGCACGGCGGCCAGCTCGCTGCGCGCCGCGTCGATGTCGCGGCTGCGCCGGCGCACCGAGCGTGACGCCCAGTCGATGCCGCGCAGCTCGTCGACCATCGCGCCCCGGATCCGGGTGATGGCGTAGCGGGCGAACGACACACCACGCTCGGCGTCGAACGCGCGGGCCGCCTTGACCAGCGCCGTGAGGCCGGCCGAGTGCAGGTCGTCCCGGCTGACGTGGGACGGGACGTTGCGCACGGTCTCCCGCACGACGTGCGCCACGAGGCCGAGGTGGGAGGTGATGAGCTCGTCGGCCGTGGGGGCCCCGACGTTCTCGATCTCGCACGCCTGCTGGTTCATGTGTCCTTCTCCCTCTGGTCGACCGGGTTCACTGCCAGGCCCTCACCCACCGGTCGCCGGTCAGTCTGCCCACCCTCGCGGGTGGCCCGCACCCGTTGCGGCCAACACTGGCCGAGGGTCGATCGCGTCCTAGTCATTCCGGGTGGTCGCGGCCTGGGGTTGACCTCGGGGCGTCCGTACGCCGCGGGTCAGGACCCGTCAGAGGTCGGTCTGGACAATTGGCTCAGGTCGGGCGCCGGCCGGCCGACCTCCTGGTCCGACCCTGTTCGTCACCTCGATCCTGGAGAAGACCGTGGAGAAGCTCTCACTCGTGCTGTGGCAGGAGCGCGACCTCATGGACACGCTCCTGTACCGCCTGGAGATCGAGCAGCTCGTCCTCACCAACGGACGCACCGACTGGCTCATGCGCGCCGCGCGCGAGGTCGAGTCGGTCCTGCAGGAGATGCGCGAGACGGAGGTCCTGCGCGCCGTCGCCGCGGCCGAGGCGGCCGAGTCCCTCGGGCTGGCCGGCGACGCACCGCTGCGCGAGATCGCTGCCTGCTGCCAGGAGCCGTGGCGCACGACCCTGATGGACCACCACGAGGTGTTCACCACCACCGTGCGCCGCCTGGTCGACCTGGCCGAGTCCAACCGCTACCTGCTGACGCAGGGCTACCACTCGGCCCGCGAGACGTTGCTGGGCATGGCCGGCCAGGTGCCCGACAGCTACGGCCAGGACGGTGCGGCGGTCACCGCAGCACCGCTCTCGCAGTTCGTCGATCGGAGCGTCTAGCGATGAGTGGCTCCTTCGCCTCGCTCAACACGGCCCTGACCGCCCTGCGGTTCAACCGGGTGGCGCTCGACGTCGCGTCCAACAACGTCGCCAACGCCGGCACCGAGGGCTACAGCCGCCGGCGGGTCGTCGGCGAGTCGCTGGGCGCCTCGGCGGTCCCGGCCCGCTGGTCGCGACTGCCGGAGGGCCTCGACGCGGTCGGCGGCGGGGTCGGGGTCGCCTCCGTCGACCGGCTGGCCGACGGGCTCCTCGACGCCCGTGCCCGCACCGAGCACGGTCGCCAGGAGTACCTCGACGTCCGGTCCACCGTGCTGCAGCGGGTCGAGAGCGCCATCGGCGAACCCGGCACGACCGGGGTGGCCGCCGCCCTGTCGGCGTACCGCAACAGCTGGAGCGACCTGGCCAACGCGCCGACGAGCGGAGCCGCACGCGGGCAGGTGCTCGCGCGCGCCGAGGCCCTCGTCGACGTCGTCCACGCCCAGGCCACCAGCATCGACAACGAGGCGTCGACCCAGCGGGCGTCGCTGCTCGCGACCGTCTCGGAGGCCAACACCGTCGCCACCGAGCTCGCCACGGCCAACGCGGCCATCGCCGCAGCCTCGCTCGACGGCGTCGACCAGGGCGACCTCGCCGACCAGCGCGACCGACTCGCGATGCGCCTGTCCGAGCTCACCGGGGCGACCGCGACCAGGCGCGCCGACGGCGGCTTCGACATGAGCGTGGGTGGCGTGGCCCTCGTGCAGGGCTCCCAGGCCGGCCGTCTCGTCGTGACGAGCGGCGTCACCCCCGCCGGGGCCGCGGACGGGTCACCCGTCGGCCTGGCGGTCGTGTCGGGCGCGACCACGACCGCCACCGGCGCGGTGAGCGGCAGGCTCGGCGCGACCGTCGACCTCCTCGACGTCACGCTGCCCGCCTACGCCGCCGGGCTGTCCGCGGTCGTCACCACGCTGGCCGACGAGGTCAACGCCCTGCACAGCACCGGCTACGACGCCGGCGGCACGACGGGCCGGGCGTTCTTCACCTACACGCCCGGCGACGCCGCCCGCAGCCTGTCGGTCGCGATCACCGCGCCGGACCAGCTGGCCGCCTCGGGCGTGGCCGGCGGCGTCGTCGACGGTTCCCGCGCCGACGCCCTCGCCGAGAACGGCGACGCCGAGGACGCCTACACCCGCCTGGTCACCGACTTCGGCATCCAGGTCGCCTCCAGCCAGCGACTGTCCACCACCCAGGGCCTGCTCACGACGCAGGTCGACTCCGCACGCCAGCAGCTGTCGGGGGTCAACCTCGACGAGGAGATGGTCACCATGTTGTCCGCCCAGCGCGCCTACGAGGCCGCCGCCCGGGTGATGTCGGTCGTGGACTCGGTCCTCGACACGCTCATCAACCGCACCGGGGTCGGCTGATGAGCACCACCCGGGTCACCCAGAACCTGCTCGTCAGCAGGTCGCTCACCTCGCTGCAGGGCAGCCTCTCGCGGCTGGGCAAGGTGCAGGAGCAGATCTCGACGGGACGCGTGGTCAACCGTCCCTCGGACGACCCCACGGCCGCCTCGGCCGCCATGACCTTTCGGACCGCGGTCGCCAAGCAAGAGGCCTACGCCCGCAACGCCGCCGACGGCCAGGCCTGGCTCGGCACCATCGACAACGCCCTCAGCGGGATGTCGACCGGGATCCGCCGCGCCCGCGAGCTCGGCCTGCAGGGTGCGAGCACCGGCAGCTCCTCGAACGCCTCGCGCGCCGCCCTCGCGGCCGAGGTCGACCAGCTGCGCGAGAGCCTCGTGGCGCAGGCCAACTCGTCCTACCTGGGCCGACCCGTCCTGGGCGGCCTGACGACCGGCTCCCAGGCCTTCGACGCCACCGGCGCGTACGTCGGCACGCCCGGCGCGGTCGTGCGCACCGTCGGCGAGGGCGTCAAGGTGCGGGTCGACGTCACCGGCACCGACGTCGTCGGCCCCAACGGCGACTCGCTCTTCGACGACCTCACGGCCCTGTCCGACGGGCTCGCCGCCGGCGACGCGACCGCCATCCGCGCGTCGCTCGGCAAGCTCGAGGGACGACTCGAGACCCTGGGCACCGTGCAGGCGACGGTCGGGGCGTCGTACAACCGCATCGAGAACGCCGCGCAGGCGGCCATCGACACCGGCAACGACCTGCGTGGTCGGCTCTCGGAGGCCGAGGAGACCGACCTGCCGAAGGCGATCGTGCAGGTCAAGATGCAGGAGATCGCCTACCAGGCCGCCCTGGCGGCCACGGCCCGCGTCATGCAGCCGAGCCTGGTGGACTTCCTGCGATGATGACCACCGCCCCCATCACGGCGACACCCCCGGTCGGCCACGGCTCGGACGGCACCCCGCAGAGGAACACCATGCCCACCACCCTCACCACCGACCTCCCGGTCCTCGACCTCGTGCACCCGCTGCCCGGTTTCCCCGACGCGCAGCGCTTCGCCCTCGTGCAGCTCGACGACGACGGCCACCTGTGCGACCTGCGCTCGCTCGACCAGGACGACCTGAGCTTCCTCGTGGTCCCACCGGGCTACTTCTTCGCCGACTACTCCCCCGTCCTCGACGACGAGACCGTGGCCGACCTGGCCATCGAGTCGGCCGACGACGTGCTGGTGCTCGTCATCCTCACCGCGGGAGCGTCGCTGGCCGCGACCACCGCCAACCTGCTCGCGCCCGTCGTCGTCAACACGCGCACGCGGCAGGCCTGCCAGGTCGTGCTCGACGACGCGACGCTGTCCACCGCCACCCCCGTCCTGCCCTAGTGCCCCGTCCCGTGCGCGGTCCGGCGCTCGAGGGGTGCACCGGCCCCGGCCGGCCATGCCCTAGCGTGGACGCATGCTGGTCCTGAGCCGCCGCATCGG
>CALRVO020000250.1:0-6079 GCA_943371595.1 Sphingomonas paucimobilis | reverse complement strand
CCACGACGCCACGACCGCGGCAGTGGTCGCAGTCCTCGGTGAACGCCTCGAGCAGGCCCGTGCCGATGCGCTTGCGGGTCATCTGCACCAGGCCGAGCGAGGTGACCTCGGCGACCTGGTGGCGGGTGCGGTCGCGACCGAGGCACTCCACCATCCGGCGCAGCACGAGGTCGCGGTTGGCCTCGAGGACCATGTCGATGAAGTCGACGACGATGATGCCGCCGATGTCGCGCAGCCGGAGCTGGCGCACGACCTCCTCGGCGGCCTCCAGGTTGTTCTTGGTGACGGTCTCCTCGAGGTTGCCGCCGGAGCCGGTGAACTTGCCGGTGTTGACGTCGACCACCGTCATGGCCTCGGTGCGGTCGATGACCAGCGACCCGCCCGAGGGCAGGAAGACCTTGCGGTCCAGGGCCTTGGCGATCTGCTCGTCGATCCGGTAGGTCGAGAACAGGTCGACGCCCTGGTGCTCGGCGACGTCGTACTTCTCCAGGCGCTCGGTGAGGTCGGGGGCCATGTCGTCGACGTAGCCGCGGACCAGCTCCCAGGCGTCGTCGCCCTGGATGACGAGCTTGGCGAAGTCCTCGGTGAACAGGTCGCGCACGACCTTGAGCGTCAGGTCGGGCTCGCCGTGCAGGAGCTGCGGGTTGCCACCGCGGCCCTTGGCCTTGGACTCGATCTCCTCCCAGCGGGCCTTGAGCCGCTCGACGTCCTGGGTGAGCTCTTCCTCGCTGGCGCCCTCGGCGGCGGTGCGCACGATGACGCCGGCCGTCGACGGGACGACCTCCTTGAGCAGGGTCTTGAGGCGGTTGCGCTCGGTGTCGGGCAGCTTGCGGGAGATGCCGGACGTCGTGCCGTCGGGCACGTAGACCAGGAACCGACCGGCCAGGCTGATCTGGCTGGTCAGGCGGGCACCCTTGTGGCCGACGGGGTCCTTGCTGACCTGCACCAGGATCGTCTGCCCCGAGGAGAGCACCGACTCGATCTTGCGCGGCTGGCCGTCCTTGTGACCGAGCTGCGACCAGTTGACCTCGCCGGCGTACAGGACCGCGTTGCGACCCTTGCCGATGTCGATGAACGCCGCCTCCATCGAGGGCAGCACGTTCTGGACCCGGCCGAGGTAGATGTTGCCGATCAACGACGTCTGCGACTCGCGGGCGACGTAGTGCTCGACCAGGACCTTGTCCTCGAGGACGCCGATCTGGGTCAGCTCGTCGCGCTGGCGCACGACCATGACGCGCTCGACCGACTCGCGGCGGGCGAGGAACTCGGCCTCGCTGACGATCGGGGCACGTCGACGCCCGGCCTCGCGGCCGTCGCGACGGCGCTGCTTCTTGGCCTCGAGCCGGGTCGAGCCCTGGATCGCGGTGATCTCGTCCTCGGGCGTCCGGGCGCGACGGACGCGGGTGGTCGTCCCGGCCTCGTCGCCCCCGCCGTCCTCGCCCTCGCGGCGGCGCTTGCGCCGACGCCGGGTGGACGTGCCCTCGCTGCTCTCGCCGTCGGCGGAGTCGCCCTGGCCGCGGTCGTCGCCGGAGTCCTGGTCGCCGGCGGAAGCGTCACGCGCCTCACCCTCACCCGTGGAGTCCGCCTGGGCGGCGTCGCCGTCCCTGTCGCCGTCCTTGTCGCCGTCGCTGTCGCCGGACCCGGAGCCCGAGCGCCGACGACGACGACCGCCGCGACGACGACGTCGACGCGGGCCGGTGTCGCCGTCCTCGGAGTCCGAGTCGCTGTCGGAGTCGTCGTCGGAGTCGCTGTCGGAGTCGTCCGGGGCCGCGTCGTCGGACGGCGCGTCGGCGGTGGCAGGCTCGTCGGTGGCGGTCTCGTCGGTGGCGGTCTCGTCGGTGGCGGTCTCGTTGGTGGCAGTCTCGTCGGTGGCGTTCTCCGCCGGGGCCACCTCGACGAGGTCCTCCTCGTCGGCGCCCTCCAGCGTGGGCTCCTCCACCGGCGCGACCGGCGCGGCGGCCTTGCGAGTGCGGGTGCGCTTGGCGGGGACCTTCACCGGGGCCTGGAACAGCGGCATCGTGCCGGAGTCGGCCTCCTCGGCAGCGGTCTCCTGCGGCGGGGTCGGCTCGTTGTCGCTCGCCGCGTCACCCGTCGTGCCGGGCGCGGGCTCGGCGGCCTTCTTGGCGCTGGCCTTCTTGGCCGTCGTCTTCTTGGCAGCGGCCTTCTTGGCGGTCTTCTTGGCGGGCTTGGCCTCGACCGGGCCGGCGGCGGCCTCGATCTCGGCGTCGCTCGCAGTGGTCGCCGGCTCCGCGGCCTGCTCCCCCGGGTCCGCCGGCTCGGCCGCAGCCGCCTTCTTGGCGGCGGCCTTCTTGGTGGTCGTCTTCTTGGCGGCGGCCTTCTTGGCCGGCGCCCGCTTGGCGGCGGCCTTCTTGGCGGGTGCCTCGGCCGGCGTGTCGCCGGGCGTGTCGTTGCCCTCAGCCGCTGCGGGGACGTCCTGGATGTCGTCGTCAGCCATGTGCTGCTCCTCGCCCGGCGTGGGCCGGGCTGTCTGGTGGCACTCCCGTGCGAGCACGGGACGCCACGAAGTCTGGTGGTCGGCGACACCACCCGCGGAGCGACGCTGGGGCTGTCCCCGCCTGCCGCGGTCGCGCCCGGGTCCGCTGTCACCGGGCCCAGGACCGCGTCGCGGTCTGGCGACGATTTTCCCACCGTGCCGTCCCGGTCTGCCGGGGCGGCGGAGGAGCCGTCGGGGCCGAGTATCGCACACCGGTCAGGGGCCGGTGTGATCCCCGACGCGTCGCAGCCGGCTTCGGACCGGTCGGCGGGTCAGCGGTGGAACGGGTCGCCGACGCTGCCGCGGGCTGCGTCGAAGGGGCCCTGCTGGAGTCGGGTGAGCAGCGGCGCGGGGCCGACGTCCAGGCCGGTCAGCCGACCCAGGCCGGTCAGGACGTCGTCGGGGCGCACCGACGGGACGCCGTGCTGGAGCACCAGGTCGAGGCGGGCCCCGCCGGTCGCCGCGGCGGGGTCGACGACGTCGAGGGACACGACCGCGGCGCGGCAATCGAACTCGCGCAGGCCCTTCTTGGTCATCCGCTCGACCACCACGGACGTCTCGGCGAGGAAGTCCGCCACGGCGGCCCGGGCCCCAGCGGGGTCGGCGACGGTGTCGATCGTCCAGCGGCTCGCCGTGAGCAGGTCGGCGAGGCTGCCCGGCGGCAGGGTGGCGGCGTCGACGACCTCGATCACGTCGAGCCCGTCGGGCAGCGCCTCCTCGAGGAGCTCGTGGACCGTGGCCGGGTCGACGACCTCGGCGAGCGCGATCTCGAGGTACTCGGCCTCGCTGGCCGAACCGGTCGGCGCGGCGCCGGCGTAGGAGATGCGGGGGTGGGGGTTGAAGCCCGACGAGTAGGCCATCGGCACCCGGGCCCGGAACACCGCGCGCTCGAAGGCGCGGCTGAAGTCACGGTGGCTGGTGAACCGCAGCCGGCCGCGCTTGGCGTAGCGCACCCGGAGGCGCTGCACCGGCGGCAGCTGCTGCTCGGGGGGCTGTCGGCTCACAGCAGACGAGGTTAGAGCGTGGCCCGCGCCGACCGCATGGCCGGGCTCGGGTAGACGGTGCCGACGCGAGTGCCGTCGAGCCACGCGGTCAGCCGCTCGGCCTCGGCGTCGAGGGCCCGCCGCGCGGGCGCGGGCACGGCCTCGAGCAGGTGCACCGAGACGGCACCGAGGTCGTCCTGGACCCAGCAGCCGACGACGCGTCCGTCGACCCAGGCGGTGGTGCCGGCGTTGCCGTTGCGGTCGAAGACCGCCGGGCCGTGGTCCCCGAGGTACCACGCGCGCTGCTTCCACCCCATCACGGTCGGGTCGAGCACGGGCAGGAGTGCCACCCACGGCTCGTCCTGCCGCTCCTGGGGAACGACCGGGTCGACGTCGTCGGGCAGCACCCAGCCGGTGCCGCCGCCGTCGAGGGACACCGCGACGGCGCCCACGGCGGCCAGGGCGGTGCGCACCGCTCCCTTGGTGGCGCCGAGCCACCAGACCAGGTCGTCCTCGGTGCCGGGCCCGAAGGTGCGCAGCCAGCGGGCCACGAGCTCGGCGTACCCCTCCTCGAGCGCGAGGGGCCGCGGTGCCTCGCCGAGCCAGGCGGCCATCGGCGTCCACCGGGGGCGCGAGAGCCGCCAGTGCTGGGTGTTGACGCCGCGGACCAGGTCGGCGGTCAGGCCGAGGTGGGTGAGCACGCGGCTGTGGTTCCACACCGCCCCGGCGGTCACGTCGATCGAGACGGCGACCTCGGGCAACCGCTCGCGGACCTCCGCGGCGGTCAGCCCCGCGGTCTCGCGGGCGACCTCGGCGAGGACCGCCGTACGCGCGTCGAGCACCCACCGGGTGCCGTCGGCGGCCAGGCCGGCCTTCTCGACGTCCTTGGCCATCCGCTTGAGCTCGGCCTCGGCGACCCGCGCCGACGCGCTCCCCCACGCCGCCGCGAGCAGGTCGCGGGGGAAGACGAAGAGGGTGCGCCGCATCGCCAGCTGCTTGACCAGCGTGCGGTCCTCGAACAGGGCCCGGTCGACGTCGGCGACCGTGAGGTCCTCGACCCGGGCCCAGCAGGACAGGTAGACCGTCGCGGGCTCGGTGGAGTGCAGCACCGTCATCGCCCGGGTCGCCGCCGCCGCGTCACCCACCCGCGACCACGGGGCGATCGCGTGGCGCCGCGCCAGCCGGGCTCGACGTTCGAGGTCGCTGATGTGCCGCACCCGCGCCATCCTGCCCGAATCCCCCGGCCCGGCCTGCCACACTGTCGTCCACCTCGACCCGGTGACCAGCCGGGCCTGCGCGTTAAGGACCGCACCGATGAGCAACCCCTATGACCCCAATGCCGGCAACAACAACCCCTACGGGAGCCCCGACCCGTCGGGCGGTGCGGGCGCCTACGGCCAGGGCGGTGGCGGGTACGGGACCCCCTACGGCCAGGCCGGCCCGTCGGACCCCTACGGCAACGAGGCCCCCAAGAAGACCGACCCCGTGTCGATCATCGGCTTCATCCTCAGCCTCACCTGCTGCTTGTCGATCGTGGGCGCGATCATGGGCTTCATCGGCCTGGGCCGCACCAAGGGCGGCAAGCGCAAGGGCCGCTGGGCCGCGGTCGCCGGGTCGATCATCGGTGTGCTCGGGACCCTCGCGGCCGCCGGCATCATCATCTTCGTCGTCGTCCTGGCCAACAGCTCGATCACCCCGGACAACGCCGAGGTCGGCCAGTGCGCCAACGTGTCGACCAGCGACGACAACATCAGCCTGCTCGAGAAGGACTGCGACTCCTCGCACGACGCCGAGATCGTGGCCGTCGACGAGTACGGCAACCTCGACCCCGAGCTGATCCCGTCGTCGATCAACGACATCACCGACTCCGCCATCTCGCAGGCCAACTGCGCGAGCCTGATGGACGAGGCCGACGTCACCGCGCTGGGCGACTCCTACGAGTGGACCCTCGCCCTGGAGGACCCGCAGAACCCGAAGGACAGCGACAAGGTCATCTGCTACGTCGAGCGCGCCGACGGCAGCAAGCTCGACGCACCGGTGCTCAACTGAGCGTGTCGTCCTCGACCGACGCCGTCCCTGGTCCCGGCCCCGCGCCGCACCGGGGGCGACGCCGGCTCGAGACGGTCCTGAAGGTGGTCGCGGCGGCCCTGGTCGTCGCGGCGATCGCCTTCTTCGTGGTCCTCGCCGCCGGCGGGGGTGACGACAAGGGCGAGTCGCTGACGTCCGAGACCGCCGAGGCCGGGCAGTGCGTCGACCTCACCGAGCAGGCCGGCCGCATCGACCTCACCTCGGCCGACTGCTCACGCCCGCACGACGCCGAGATCGTCCTGACGACCCAGGTCGGCGAGGCGATCGCCACACCGGCCGAGCTCGACGACGCCGAAGGCGTGTGCTCGGAGCTGATGGAGCCCGCCGACGTCGCCCGCCTCGGCGAGCGCGACGGCGGGCTCGAGTGGGGCCTGCTCATCGACGAGCCGCGCAACATCGACCCCACCGACCGCCTGGTCTGCTACGTCCGCTCCCCCGACGGCCAGCTCGACGAACGGCTGCTCGACGAAGGCTGAGGGCCGGTGGTCGCACGGCGCGGGGTGCAGGATCGAGC
>CALRVO020000249.1:0-6121 GCA_943371595.1 Sphingomonas paucimobilis | reverse complement strand
GCGTGCTGATCGTCAAGGTCGGCGGCGACCTGCGCAGCCTCGCGGGGCTGCTGGTGATCAACCTGGTCATCACCTTCGCGGTCCCCAACATCTCCTGGCAGGCCCACCTCGGCGGGCTCGTCGGGGGAGTGGCGGCCACCGCGATCATCGTCTACGCACCACGCGGGACCCGACGCTCGACGGTGCAGTGGTCGGCCCTCGGCGGTCTCCTGGCCCTGGTCGCCCTCGCCGTCGTGCTGCGGTCGGCCGCCCTGGCCTGACCTTGTCCACAGCTGTGGACTACTCGGTGGATAACTACACCGTTGTCATTCGTTCCACAGGTGTGGACAAGGTTGTGGATAACTCGGTGCCCCCCGCGCCGTGACGGCACGCAGCAGTGCCGCGCCGGACAGGGTCCGAGCGCGGCATACCCCCCATGGGGTCAGGGATCCGGTGCCGCACCCGGCGTACGACGGGGGGCCGAGCACCGGACCGGGCACAGGCGCCACCGCCTGTGGACGAACGTCACTCCCAGCGGGTGGCGAACGTGAAGCCGACCGCCATGAAGGCGATGCCGACGACGAGGTTCTTCTGCTCCAGGTCGTTGAAGATCGGGACCGAGGAGGTGTCCTGGGAGATCGCGTAGAAGACGCAGATCCACGCCAGACCGACGAGGAAGCACCCGAGCATGCCGACCACGACGCCGCGACCGCGGCCCAGTGGCGTGGAGCGGTGCGCCGAGAGCATCAGGCCGAGGAAGAACAACCCGAAGCCGATGACGTAGTTCCAGCCGCCGAGGTCGCGCATGAAGCCGGGACCGGTCATCGCGAAGGGCTGGCCCTGGTCGTCGAACCCGTCGGGCGCACGGACCCCGAGGTAGTAGAACGCGATGTAGGCGATCCCGGCGACCATGAGCACCAGGCAGATCGCGAAGCGCACGGTGAGGACCGGCCCCCGGTCGGGGTTGAAGGTCTGCTGCTTCGCCTTGAGCTTGGCCACGGGTTCGCAATCCTTTGGGTCGATGAGTCGCGGGTTACCTTAGTCGGGTGTCCCCAGCCCACCGAAACGCGCCCGGTCGCGAGCCCTCGGTCCCGACCCCGCCGACGCGCTCGCGCCGGCTCTGGCGGATCGGGACGCCCCTGGTCGTGCTGGCGTCCGGGGCGCTGTTCGTCATCAGCGGCACCAACAGCCAGGGCACCGACCTGCGGCCGGGCCGCTACACCGACCTGGCCAGCCTGACCGAGGCCGAGTCACGCTCCTACCAGGACCTCCAGGCCGAGGCCGCCGACCTCAAGAGCGAGGTCGACCGCCTCACCCGTGCCGTCGACGACGCCGACGTACGCCGGGCCGAGCGGCAGGCCGCCCGACTCAAGGGCCGTGCCGGTCTCGAGGCCGTGCAGGGGCCCGGGGTCACGGTGGTGCTCTCCGACGCGAGCGAGGACGTCCTCGAGAAGGCCATCGCCGACGCCGCCGACGACCCCGAGGCCGAGGGCAACCTGCGCCCGCTCGTGGTGCACCAGCAGGACATCCAGGCCGTCGTCAACGCGATGTGGGCCGGTGGGGCGAGCGCGGTCACCATCCAGGGCCAGCGGATCGTGACGACGACCGGCATCAAGTGCAGCGGCAGCGCCGTCCAGCTCGGCGGCGTGCCCTACCCGCAGCCCTACACGATCGAGGCGATCGGCGACCCGGCCGCCCTGGTCGCGGCCCTCGACGGCGACTCGTGGGTCAGCGGGTTCCGTGCCGACGCGGCCGACCCCGACGTCGGGGTCGGCTGGGAGCTCAACGAGGACGACGAGATCCAGGCCCCGGCCTACGAGGGCCTGCTCGACATCGACGTGGCCCGGCCCCAGCGCGGCTAGCGCGGCTAGCGCCCCGGCGGGGTCCGGCGCGGGGAGGGCGGCGTCGTCGGGACGTCGGTCGGCACCCCCGGGTCGGTCGGGACGGGCGGGCTCGTGGGCGAGGTCGGCGGCTCGGTGGTGGGCGGGGTCGTCGGCTCGACGTAGACCGAGACGAAGATCGTCACGATGCTGCCCTCGGGCAGCTCCTGCCCGGGCGGCTGCACCTGGTCGGTCACCTTGCCGCCGTCGGCCCTGACGTCGGTCTCGTCGCCCTCGCGGACGTCGACGGTGAAGCGGGCGTCCTCGATCTTGGCGGTGGCGACCTCGAGGGTGTCGCCGACGACGTCGGGCACCTTCTCCATGCCGTCGGAGTAGTAGAGCGTGATCGGGGTGCCCTTCTGCACCTGGGTGTTGCCCGCCGGCTCCTGGCGCAGCACCTCGCGCGCGGGCCGGTCGCTCTCCTCCTGCTGCTTGGTCACGGTGGTGAAGCCCGCCGCCTTGAGCTCGGCGATGGCGTCCTTGACCGACTTGTTGGTGACGTCGGGGACGGTGACCTCGGCCTCGCCGATCGAGACGGTGAGCGTCACCTCGCTGCCGGGGTCGACGTAGTCGTCACCCTGCGGCGTCTGGTCGATCACGTCACCGCTGGGGACGGTGTCGCTGTTGACCCGCGTGACGGGCTCGCGCACGACGAGCCCCGCGTCGCCGATGGCGGCACGTGCCTGCTGCTCCGTCATCCCCACGACGCCCGGCACCTGGGTGGTCTCGGGGGAGTCGGGGACCAGGGAGTCCTTGACCAGGAACCACCCGGCCACCAGCAGCGCGACGAGCAGCAGGCCGAGCACGACCCACAGACCGGTGCGCGGCGAGCCGTCGGCCGGCGGCAGCACGGCCGGCTCGGGTCGCCGCGGCGCGGTGGCCACCGGCGCCGGAGCCGGTGCGGCCGCGACCGGTGCGACGACCGGAGGGGGCACGGCGGCGACGGGCCGCCCGGCGAGGTAGGCCTCGATGTCGGCCCGCATGGCGGCGGCCGACTGGTAGCGGTCCTCGAGGCGCTTGGCCAGGGACTTCATCACGATCGCGTCGACGGCGGGCGGCAGGTCGGTGTCGTGGTCGGACGGCGGGTCGGCCTGCTCGCGCACGTGCTGGTAGGCGACCGCGACGGGGCTGTCGCCCACGAACGGCGGGCGGCCGGTCAGCAGCTCGTAGAGCAGGCACCCGGCGGAGTAGACGTCGGAGCGGGAGTCGACCTGCTCGCCGCGGGCCTGCTCGGGGGAGAGGTACTGGGCGGTGCCGACGACCGCAGCGGTCTGGGTCATCGAGTTGGCGGCGTCGCTCATCGCGCGGGCGATGCCGAAGTCCATCACCTTGACGTCGCCGCTGGGCGTGAGCATCACGTTGCCGGGCTTGATGTCGCGGTGGATGATGCCGGCGCGGTGGCTGTAGTCGAGGGCGGACAACACGCCGCTGGTGATCTCGAGCGCGCGCTCGGGCAGGATCTTGCGGCCCTCGCGCAGGATGTCGCGCAGGGTGCGCCCGGCGACGAACTCCATCACGATGTAGGGCTGGGAGACCCCGGAGCCGTCGGTGGCGGGCTCCTCGCCGGTGTCGTAGACCGCCACGATCGAGGGGTGGTTGAGCGAGGCCGACGACTGGGCCTCGCGGCGGAACCGGGCCTGGAACGTCGCGTCGCTGGCCAGGTCGGTGCGCAGCCGCTTGACCGCGACGATGCGCCCCAGGCGGGAGTCGGTGCCCTTGCGGACCTCGGCCATGCCGCCGCGGCCGAGCAGCTCGCCCAGCTCGTAGCGGCCGCCGACCATCGTGGGGCCGCCCTCGTCGGGCCGGTGGTCGTTCACGGGGTGGTAGCTCCCTCGCTGGGGGTCGGGACGGTCGTGGGCGGCTCGGTCGTCGGAGGCGGCTCGGTCGTGGGCGGCTCGGTCGTCGGCGGCGGCTCGGTCGTCGGGGGCTCGGTGGTGGGCGGCTCGGTCGTCGGCTCGGGCGCGTCGGCCCAGAAGTTCACCGTGATCGTGGCGTCGGGCTGCACGTCGCGGCTGGGCGAGAGGCTGTCGACCAGCCCGTCGCGTGCCGGGTCGTCGTTGGCCTGCGGGTTGCGCTCGACCCCGAGACCCAGCGCGCGCAGGTCGGCCTCGACCTCGTCGATCGGGCGGCCGACGTAGAGGCTCTCGTTGACGAAGACCGTGCCGGGCGCGGTCGAGGTCGGCGCGCTCGTGGTGGGGGGGCGGGTGCGGGTCGCCGACGTCGAGCCGGTGCTGGTCGGCTCGGAGTCGTCGTTTCCGGTGAGCAGCAGGGTCAGCACCACCGCGAGACCGACGACCAGGAGGACGACGAGCACCAGCGGCCACGGGTTGCTCCGCCGCGTGTCGTCGACCGGCGTGGTCGGCGTGGGCGGGCCGAGCGGCACCACCGGCTCGTCGGCGTACGGCGTGGCCGCGAGCACCTGGGTGCGGGTGGCGTCGACCGGGGGCGCGACGACGGGCGGCGGGACGCGCACGGCGGCGGTCGCGGCGTCGCCGGACGGGTCGCGCAGCGCCGCGGCGAACGCCGCGCCGTCGGGGTAGCGGTCCTCGGGCTTCTTGGACAGCGCACGGGTGACGACGGCGGCGAGGTCGGCCGGCACCCGGTCGGGCAGCGTGGGCACGGGCTCGCGGATGTGGGCGAGCGCGGTGGCCACCGGCGAGTCGGCGTCGAAGGGCCGGCGTCCGGTGAGGCACTCGAAGGCCACGACCCCGAGGGCGTAGACGTCGGAGGCCGCAGTGGCGGGACGGCCCTCGGCCTGCTCGGGGGAGAGGTACTGGGGGGTGCCCATGACCGCACCGGTGCGGGTGATGCCGACGCCGTCGGCGGCGCGGGCGATGCCGAAGTCGGTGACCTTGACCTGGCCGCCGGGGGTCACCATCAGGTTGGCCGGCTTGACGTCGCGGTGCACGATGCCGGCGCGGTGGGCGGCGCCGAGCGCGTCGCCGGTCTGCGCCAGGAGGTCCTTGACCGCGTCGGGGTCGAGGTCGCGTCCGGCGCCGATGAGCGCCGACAGCGGCTGGCCCTCGACCAGCTCCATCACCAGGAACGGCCGCGGGTGCTCGGAGCCGTCGGTGGCGGCGCGCTCGCCCACGTCGTAGACGGCCGCGACGCCCGGGTGGTGCAGGGCGGCGGCGTGTCGCGCCTCGGTCTCGAAGCGCGAGCGGAAGACGGGGTCGTCGGCGTACTCGGTCTTGAGCAGCTTGACCGCGACCTCGCGGCCCAGGGTCGTGTCGGTGGCGCGCCACACCTCGCCCATGCCCCCGGTGGCGATGCGGGAGTCGAGCCGGTAGCGGCCGTTGTCGTCGGCGGAGCCTGCGGGCTGCTCGGTCATGGCGTGCTCCTCTCGCTCGGGTCGATGACGGTGTCGCTCACTCGATGATCGCCTCCATCACGGCCTTGGCGATCGGTCCGCCCAGGCGGCCGCCGGCGATCTCCTGGCCCGGGGCCTCCTCGATCATGACGGCCACGGCCACGTCGGCGTCACGGGCGGGGGCGAAGGAGATGAACCAGCCGTACGGCGCCGCGCCGGCGATCCCGCGCTGGGCGGTGCCGGTCTTGCCGGCCACCTCGACGTCCTGGATCTGCGCGGGCTCGGCGGTGCCCTCGTCGACGGTCGAGACGAGCACGTCGGTGAGGGTGCGGGCGGTGTCCTCGGAGATGGCCCGGGAGAGCTCCTCGGGCTGGGTCCTCTCGGCGTCGAAGTCGGCCCGCTGCACCTCGTCGACGATGTAGGGCCGCATGACGACCCCGTCGTTGGCGATCGCGCCGGCGACCATCGCCATCTGCAGCGGCGTCGCCTGCACCTCGAACTGGCCGAAGCCGGCCTGGCCGACCTCGGGCGGGGTGAGCTCGGAGGGGAACACTGAGCGGACCTGGCCGTCGAGGTCGTCGAGGTAGTCGCTGTTGAACCCGAACTTCTCGGCCTGGCGCAGCATCTCCTCGGACCCGACCTCGATGGCCAGCTGGGCGAAGGTCGTGTTGCACGACTGCTCCATGGCCCGGCGCAGCGTGAGGCCCTCGGCGGGGCACACGCGGCCCTCGTTGTCGACCAGGCCCGAGTCGCCGGAGGTCTGCGGCAGCTGGAAGGTGTCGCCACCGGGGACGGTGTCGTCGGGGCCGTTGTACTTGCCCGACTCGAGGGCGGCGGCGGCCGTGACGACCTTGAAGGTCGACCCGGGGAACAGGCGCTTCTGGATGGCCCGGTTGAGCAGCGGCTCGCTCTTGTCCTTCAGCAGCCGGTCGTAGGTCTCGTCGCGGGCGCT
>CALRVO020000248.1:0-6122 GCA_943371595.1 Sphingomonas paucimobilis | reverse complement strand
GTCCAGCAGCCTCCGGTCGTCTCAGCCCTGCTCCCCGCTCGAGAGGTCGAGCGAGATCACGCCGTAGTCGTAGCCGCGGCGCCGGTAGACGACCGACGGCTTCTCGCTCTCCTTGTCGACGAAGAGGTAGAAGTCGTGGCCCACCAGCTCCATCTCGTACATCGCCTGGTCGAGGGTCATCGGGGTGGCCGGGTGGGTCTTCTCGCGCACCACGAGCGGCCCGTCACCGGTGACGTCGATCGGGCCCACGTGGCGATCGACACCAGCGTCGGCCGGCTCGTCGGGGGCGTCGTCCAGGGTCGCGACGTCGGCGAGCGCCTGACCGACGGAGACCGGCGCACGGCGGCCGTGGTGGACGCGGCGGCGGTCGGCGGCGCGGCGCATCTGCGCGGCCATCTTGTCGACGGCGAGGTCGAGGGCACCCATCTGGTGGTCGGCGGCCGCCTCGGCGCGGATCACAGGTCCCTTGCTGAAGGCGGTGAGCTCGACGTGGATGGACTTGTCGTGCTGACGGGGGTTGGCCTCACAGTCGACCTCGACGTGGACGCGTTGGATCCGGTGGTCGTGCTTCTCGAGCCTGGCCAGCTTCTCTGCGCAGTGACCCCGGAACGAGTCCGTGATCTCGCAGTGACGCCCGGTGACGACAACATCCATGGTGAACCTCCGCTAGCTGTTGGTTGCTCTGCCGACCGGTCGGACCGGTCGACAGCACCCGGGGGGTGGGTGCAGAGGAGTCCGTCCGGCCGACCTGGTCTTCGACCCCACAACCGCCTGCTGAGGCTCTCGCAGCTCAGTGCCACTACTGGCCTTCTCCCGCCACCCCGGGGGGCAGGCCGCATCTGACGGCCGGGACGGGGCAGGACTTACCACTAAGCCGCACCGTGATCCCCACGCAGAGCGTGGGTTACGTGGACCGTTTCGCCTGCGACTGGCATCGGCTTGCCGGCCCGGGTGTGTACCCGGGACGACGCAACCACGGACCCGGACGGACTCCATGTAGTGACGTTAGTGGGTGGCCGGGGGCGACGGAACCTCTGGGCCTGAGGATTCGTCGTGAACCCTGACCACCTCGGGCCGCACCGCCCAGCGCCGTGCCGTGGCGGCCACGACGGCCACCGCGAGCACCTGGATCCCGACGGCGCCGAGCGCGCGCTGGGCCTCGCGCGCGGTGCTCCCGGTGGTGAGGACGTCGTCGCACACCACCACGTGGGCGGCCACCCCGCCCCGGGCCAGGCGCCGCAACGGCCGGGGACGGACCGCCATCGAGCCCGCCACGTTGGTACGACGGTGGGCCAGGTCGAGGCCGGCCTGGTCCACGACGCCGGGCCGCGAGCGCAACAGGGGCACGACCGACACCCCGGCGCCGAGCATGGCCGCCGCGGCGCGGGTGGTGGCGAGCATCGGGTCGTGCCCGCGGGCCCGCACCGTCGCCGGCCGGGACGGCACGGGGACCAGCACCACCGGGGCGACCGGGGCGGCCACGAGGGCCGCCACCACCGAGCGGGCCAGCAGCTGCCCGAGGACCGGGGTGAGCGCGAGCAGCCGGTGCTCCTTGTGGCCCAGGACGAGGGACCTCACCAGCCCGTCGTAGGCGGTCACGGCGTAGGGCGTGACCAGACCCGGCGGCGGCGGGCTGGGCCAGTGCGGCGAGGCGTCGAGCGGCAGCGCGGCACGGCACGACGGGCACACCAACCGGCCCGGTCGCGCACAGCCCAGGCACGTCCCGCCGAGCAGGAGGTCGGCCGCGGCGTCGCGCAGCGCGGGGGGCTCGGGTCCGGTCGGCACGAGCAGATCGCACCAGGCGACCGCCACCCTGGCCAGCGCGCCACGACGGCCTGTGGACGAGCGCCGGGTCAGCCGGCGTAGGAGACGCTGGTGGCCGGGGCGCCCACGAAGCCGTAGGAGCCGCCGTTGGTGACGTCGACGATGTTGTCGGGGGTCACGACGTAGAGCGGCAGGTCCTCGACCGGTGAGCCGGCCAGGCCCGTCACCGGCCCCGGGACCGGGGTCGGCAGTGACTCGGCGTTGCTCGCGGAGCCGTCGACACCGATGGTGCGGACGGCGTAGATCTGGTCGGACTCGATCGGGGTGAGGAGCGCCAGGGTGGTCGGCGAGGTCCAGGCGATGTCGTCGATGCGCAACGTCGGGCTCGTGTCGACCTCGACCAGCTCGGTGCTGCGCACGCGGACCACGGCACCGAGGCCGTCGACCTCGACGCGTCCGACCCGCAGCTGGTCACCGGTCGCGGTGCGCACGACCGCGACGAAGCGGGTGCCGTCACGCGAGACGAGGAACGAGCGGACGTCGAACCCGCTGACCCCGGTCACCGCGACGACCCGGTCGGCGCCCTCGACGACGACGTGGACCGAGGCGCCCGACGGAGTGCGGTCGACCACCCAGATCCGGTCGGCGAAGTCCCACGCGGGCGGCAGCAGGTCGGTGCCGCGGAAGACGGTCTCGGCCTGGTCCCCCGCCCGCCCGCTCGTGGCGCCGAGACTGCCGACCAGCAGCGTGCGGCCCTGCACCCCGACGGCCGCCACGCGGGTGCCGTCGAGGTTGGGGGTCGCCACGCTCACCGGCGCGGCGCCGGTGCCGAACACCCCGCTGACCGGTTGCAGCTCGTTGCCCTCGCGCACGTGCAGCCGGTTGCCGCGTACGGCGTAGAGCTGCTCGTCGGGAGCGGGGCCGTTGGGTCCAAGACGGGCTGCCTCGGCGACGGCGTAGACCTGGTCACCGTCGGGCCCGAGCACCGGCGCGCCACCCAGCGTGACCCGCACCGCACGGATCTCGGGCTGCTGGCGCAGCGTCCAGGCGAGCTGCGCCAGCAACCGCTCGGACGCCGCGCCGCTGATCGCGCTCGCCTCACCGCCCAGGTCGATGTCGGCCACCCCGTCCGGGGAGATCGACACCGAGGCGCGCGGGTCGAGGCCGGTCGGCACGTAGGACCGGGTGAGCATGGACAGGTAGCGGCCCGGCCCCTCGATCAACCGGCTGACCAGCGTCGCCGGCAGCTCCTTGCCGCGGGGGACGTAGACCGGCTGCGGCACGAGGATGCGTCCGCTGGGGTCGAAGTAGAACAGCGAGGCGGGGCGGAACCGCTGGGTGAACCACTGCCGCGGCACGACCAGGGCGTCGGGCGGGTTGGTGATCCGGTACTCGGACCCCTCGATCGTCAGCTCGAAGCGCAGCACGTCGCTGCCGGTCGCGAGCCGCCCGATGTAGCCGCCGGAACGGTCGAGCCGCTCGGCGTCGACCAGCTGCACCGACACCCGGAGCCGGTCGTCGCGGGGCTGCCGCGCATCGGCGTAGGTGATGGTGCCGGCCTCTGGCTCCCACTCGGCGGCGGCCGGCGTCGACAAGAAGAGCTTGGCGACGTCGAGGCGGATCGGCGAGGCGGTCATCGCGTCGAGGAAGCCGCTGACGACGGCACTGGGCGACATGTCGGGGGTCGGCGGGGCGGGGTTGATGTCGTTGGCCTGCTCGTCGTCGAGCGACGACGGTGCCCCCGCGTCGACGACGGGGCCCGACTCGGGCAGACCGGTGCACCCGGCCAGCGCGAGCCCCACGACCAGCAGCGGCGCGACGACCCGGGCCAGCGCCCGGCCCGGCAGCCCGCGCGTCGTCATCGGCGCACCCGCGGCGTGGGCGTGTCGCCGACGACGTAGCTGCCGAGGGCTGGGCTCGAGGGGTAGCTGCCGATGTCGGTGGCGTCCTCGGGCTGCAGGGGCAGCGGGCTGCGGCGCAGCGCGAAGCCGGCGCGGCGCGGCAGGGTCAACCGGAACTGGGCCCCCCCGCCGGGTCGGCCCCACGCCTGGAGCCACCCCCCGTGCAGGTGGGTGTCCTCGAGGGCGATGGAGAGCCCCAGCCCGGTGCCGCCGCTGGTGCGGGCACGCGCCGGGTCGGCCCGCCAGAACCGGTTGAACACCATGGCCGACTCCCCCGGCTCCAGGCCGATGCCATAGTCGCGCACCGCGACCGCCGAGGCGTCGTCGTCGACCCCGAGCCGCACGACGATGCCGGGCTCGCGGCCGCCCACCGCGGCGTGGTCGATGGCGTTGGTGACGAGGTTGCGCACGATCCGCTCGACGCGACGGGCGTCGGCCTCGGCCAGGCACGGACGGTCGGCGTCCTCGACGACGACCCGGACCCCCCGCTGGTCGGCGAGGGCACTGGTCGAGTCGACCACCCGGCGTACGACGTCGCCGAGGTTGACGTCCTCGAGGTCGAGCACCGCGGCGCCGGCGTCGAAGCGACTGATCTCGAGCAGGTCGGCCAGCAGGGTCTCGAAGCGGTCGAGCTCGGTCTGCAGGAGCTCGGCGGCCCGGGCGGTGCCGGGGTCGAAGCGGTCGCGGGCGTCATGGAGGACGTCGCCGGCCATCCGGACCGTGGTGAGGGGGGTGCGCAGCTCGTGGGAGACGTCGGAGACGAAGCGGCGCTGGACGCGGCTGAGCTCCTCGAGCTGACGGATCTGGCGCTGCAGGTTGCTGGCCATCTGGTTGAACGAGATCGCCAGCCGGGCGACGTCGTCCTCGCCCTTGACCTGCAGCCGCTCCTGCAACCGCCCCGCAGCGAGGCGTTCGGCGACCTGGCGCGCCAGCCGCACCGGGGTGACGACCTGCCGGGTCACCAGCCAGGTCAGCCCGGCGACCAGCACCAGCAGCAGCACCGCGGCGGTGAGCAGGGCCTGGGTGACCAGGTCGAGGGTCTGCTGCTCCTCGTCGAGGGGGTAGAGGAGGTAGATCGCGTAGGTGCGGCCGTCGGCCGGCAGCCGGACCTGCGACCCCACCGCGATCGCGGGACGCCCTCGGACGACACCGTCGACCTCGGTGACGATCCTGGTGTAGGTCCACGCAGGCGTCGCGCCCACCGTCGACAGGCGGCGCTGCAGGGAGTCCGGGACGCTGGCCGACAGGTCGAGCCCCGAGCTGAAGCTCGCGACCCCCTCGCCCACCGGGACCCCCTGGTCGACGGGGCCGGCCACGACGACGCTGTAGCCCCGGGTCTCGGCGCGCGTGATGATGGAGTCGGCGAGCGCCCGCAGCTGTGCGGTGGCGTCGGGATCGCGCCCCGACACGGTCTCGAGACGGCCCTCGGCCTCGGTGGTCTCGTTGGCGGCCTCGGCCAGGACCGTGTCGACGCGGCTGTCGAGCAGGCCGTCGCGGGTCTGGCGCAGCAGGTACCAGCCCACCGCGCTGATCACGACCGCGGAGAGGACCAGCGTGCTCACCACCACCCGAGCCTGGGTGGAGCGGCGCCAGAAGGTGAGCGCCCGGCGTACGCCGAGCGGCAGGCGCGCCACGCGGCGCTGCCGGGCCACGACCTAGGGGCCCGTCACGAGGGCCTGCCGGCCTTGTAGCCGACCCCGCGCACGGTCACGACGATCTCGGGGTGCTCGGGGTCGTGCTCGACCTTGGAGCGCAGCCGTTGGACGTGCACGTTGACCAGGCGCGTGTCGGCGGCGTGGCGGTAGCCCCACACCGTCTCGAGGAGCATCTCGCGGGTGAAGACCTGCCACGGCTTGCGGGCCAGGCAGAGCAGGAGGTCGAACTCGAGGGGGGTCAGGCTGATCGGGGTGCCGCCGCGCGCGACCGCGTGGCCGTCGACGTCGATCTCGAGGTCGCCGATCGTGAGGGACTCCTGCTGGCCGGGCTCGCCCTGCTCCTTGCGGCGCACCCGGGCGCGGATGCGGGCGACGAGCTCCTTGGGCTTGAAGGGCTTGACGACGTAGTCGTCGGCGCCGGACTCGAGACCCACCACGATGTCGACGGTGTCGCCCTTGGCGGTGAGCATCACGATCGGGACCCCGGACTCGGCGCGGATCTCCTTGCACACGTCGATGCCGTCGCGCCCCGGCAGCATCAGGTCGAGGAGCACCACGTCGGGGCGGTAGTCGCGGAAGGCGGCCAACGCCTGGTCGCCGCGCCCGACCGTCTGGGAGTCGAAGCCCTCCTGCCGCAGCACGATGGACAACATCTCGGACAGGGCTGCGTCGTCGTCGACGACGAGCACGCGACCGTTGGTCGCCAGGTCGCTCGCCGGTTCACTCATGTCGACCATTGTGTCAGCCGGGCCACGGACGCGAGAACGCCACCACCGTGACCGTGGTGGCGTTCTCGTCGCGG
>CALRVO020000247.1:0-6131 GCA_943371595.1 Sphingomonas paucimobilis | reverse complement strand
CGGAGGTGGCCGACGAGGTCGGCTTCAGCCGGCGGCACCTGGGCGACCTGGTGCGGGCCGAGACGGGGGTCGGCCCGCAGGAGTGGTCACGGCTGGCGCGGTTCGAGCGCAGCCACGCCCTGGTGCGGGTCGGCGTGCCGCTCGTCGACGTCGCGGCGCGGTGCGGCTACGCCGACCAGTCCCACCTGTCCCGGGAGTGGACGGTCTTCGCCGGGTGCAGCCCGAGCGAGTGGAGGCGGCGGGAGCTCACCTGAGGTGCGAGCCTGCGAGCCTCGAAGGGTGATTCCTGAGGTGCGAGCCTGCGAGCCTCGAAGGGTGGTTCCTGAGGTGCGAGCCTGCGAGCCTCGAAGGGCTCCCATCGGTCCAATACGGGACCTGACCCGACGCGACAGCCTGGGGTCATGGAGACCAAGGACATCAAGCACTGGCAGAGCATGAGCTTTCGCGACGTGGAGGTGATGGGCGCCTGGTTGGCGGCGATCGGGTTCCGTGAGCACGCGACGTACCGCGACGAGCAGGACCCGGCGGTGGTGGTCCACGGCGAGTGGGTCTGGGCGGGCGGAGGCGGGCTGATGGCCGGCACCGCCCGTGACGACGCACCAGTCGGCGCGCCCGGCAGCGGCTCGGCCTACCTGGTGACCGACGACCCCGATGCGTTGTTCGACGCCGCGGTCGCGGCCGGCGCGAGCGTCGTGCGGGCGATGGTCGACCAGGACCACGGCGGACGCGGCGGCACCGTGCGGGACCCGGAGGGCAACCACTGGTCGTTCGGGAGCTATCAGCCGGGGTGAGCGGCGGCGGGGCTTCGAGGCTCGCTCCGCTCGCACCTCAACCACCGTGGGCGGCTCGCTTCGCTCGCACCTCAGCCACCGTGGGCGGCTCGCTCCGCTCGCACCTCAGCCACCGTGGGGATGGTGGCCGGGACCTCACTAGGGTGAGGGACATGGCAGTGCGTGCGGTGAGGGGAGCGACCCAGCTCGAGGACGACGAGCGCGAGCAGATGCTCGAGCGGGTCTCGGAGATGGTGCTCGACGTGATGGCGTCCAACGGCCTGGAGGTCGACGACTTCATCTCGGTGATCTTCACCGCCACCTCCGACCTCCACAGCGAGTTCCCGGCGTACGCCGCCCGGCAGCTCGGGTTCGGTGACGTGCCGCTGATCTGTGCCCGTGAGCTCGAGATCGAGGGGTCGATGCCGCGGGTGGTGCGGATGATGGCCCACGTCGAGACCGACCTGCCGCGCGCCGACATCACCCACTGCTACCTCCACGGGGCGGCGGCGCTGCGCAGCGACCTGACGCGCGTCCGCTCCGTGCCCGACCAGCAGTAGGCTCTCCCTCCGTGGAACGGGACCTCGCAGACCTGGCAGACATCGTCGTGGCCGTCGACGGCACCTCCGGATCGGGCAAGTCGAGCACCTGCCGCGGCGTGGCCGAGCGGCTGGGGTTGCGCTACCTCGACACGGGCGCCATGTTCCGTGCCGTGACCTGGTGGATGCTGCAGCACGGGGTCGACGTCCACGACCCCGACGCCGTCGCCGCCCGGGTCGACGAGCCGGTGCTGGCGTCGGGCACCGACCCGACCGGTCCGACGATCGCGGTCGACGGGGTCGACGTCAGCGCCGAGATCCGCACCGACGAGGTGACCCGGTCGGTCTCGCCGGTCAGCACCGTGCCCGCCGTGCGCTCGCGGCTGCTCGCGATGCAGCGCGAGATCATCGGCGAGGGCGGCATCGTCGTGGAGGGACGCGACATCGGCTCCGTCGTGTGGCCGCAGGCCGAGGTCAAGGCCTACCTCACCGCCGACCCCGCGGCCCGCGCCGCCCGCCGGGCCCTCGAGCAGGGCGGCGCCGACGTCGGCTCCACCGAGCAGGTGCTGCGCGAGCGCGACCGCATCGACTCGGGGCGCGCCACGGCGCCCCTGGTGCAGGCCGACGGTGCGGTGCACCTCGACACCACGTCCTACACCCTCGACGAGGTGATCACCCTGCTCGCGGGGCTCGTCGAGCAGGCGCTCGAGCCGGCCCCGTGAGCCCGGGGGCGAGCGTCCACGCCGAGCGGCCCCGCACCGACGGCGTACGCCGCCCCCGCCGCTGGCTGCTGCACGGCGCCCGCCCTTTCTGCGCCTGGCTGGTGCGGCGCCGCTACCGCGTCGTCGTCCACGGTGCCGAGCACGTGCCGGCCACGGGCCCGGTCGTCATCGCGGCCAACCACATCGGCGTCATCGACGGACCGCTGATGGCCATCTACGCCCCGCGGCCGGTGCACGCGCTGACCAAGATCGAGATGTTCCGCGGCTTCCTGGGGCGCTTCCTGACCGCCGCCGGCCAGATCCCGCTCGACCGCATGCACACCGACCCCCACGCGGTGCGGCTCAGCGTGCACGTGCTGCGCGAGGGAGGGGTCGTGGGGATCTTCCCCGAGGGCACCCGCGGGTCGGGCGAGCTCGAGCTCTTCCACCGTGGAGCGGCCTACCTCGCGATGACCACCGGGGCCCCGATCGTGCCGCTGATGATGTCGGGGAGCCGCGAGCCGGGCGGCTCCTCCTCGTCGTTGCCGCACAAGGGGGCGACGATCGAGCTCGTCTTCGGTCCGCCCCACGTCGTCGATGCGGTGTCCTGGCCCCGGACGCGAGACGATGTGGGGGAGGCCTCGCGCCTCCTGCGAGCCCGGATGCTCGCCGACCTGCAGGAATCCATCCGCGTGACCGGGCGTTCGCTCCCCGGACCGCTTCCTGCGGGCCAGCACGAACCAGACCCCGGCGGGGGTGTCACGGAGAAGTCAGCATGACCGAGCACGAGCACGAGACCTACGACGACAGCGGCGCCCTCGACGGCGACGACCGCGAGAACGACGGACCCATCCCGGTCCTGGCCGTCGTGGGCCGCCCCAACGTGGGCAAGTCGACGCTCGTCAACCGGATCATCGGGCGCCGTGAGGCCGTCGTGGAGGACGTGCCCGGGGTCACCCGCGACCGGGTGCCCTACGACGCGCACTGGAACGGCCGGGCCTTCACCGTGGTCGACACCGGCGGCTGGGACCCCGACGCCCGGGGCCTCGCGCAGCGCATCGCCGCGCAGGCCGAGGTGGCCGTCAGCCTCGCCGACGCCGTGCTGTTCGTGGTCGACGCGACCGTCGGGATCACCGACCACGACGAGGAGGTCGTCAAGATCCTGCGCAAGTCGGGCAAGCCCGTCGTGCTCGCGGCCAACAAGGTCGACGACCTGCGCACCGAGGCCGAGGCCTTCGCGCTGTGGAACCTCGGGCTCGGCGAGCCCTGGCCCGTCTCGGCGCTGCACGGTCGCGGTTCCGGCGACATGCTCGACGCGATCCTCGCGGCCCTGCCCGAGCCGCCGCCCGACCGCGACAAGGAGCTCGGCGGCCCGCGTCGGGTCGCGATCGTCGGCAAGCCCAACGTCGGCAAGTCCTCGATGCTCAACCAGCTGGCCGGTGAGGACCGCGTCGTCGTCGACAACGTCGCCGGCACCACCGTCGACCCCGTCGACGAGCTGATCGAGCTCGACGGACGGCTGTGGCGCTTCATCGACACCGCCGGCATCCGCAAGCGGGTCAAGGAGGCCTCGGGCCACGAGTACTACGCCTCGCTGCGCACGACGACCGCCATCGACCGCGCCGAGGTCGCCGTGCTCGTCATCGACGGCGGCCAGCCCGTCTCCGAGCAGGACATCCGGATCATCCAGACGATCCGCGAGGCCGGCCGGGCGCTGGTCATCGCGTTCAACAAGTGGGACCTGGTCGACCAGGAGCGCCGCTACTACCTCGAGCGCGAGATCGAGCGCGACCTGGTGCAGGTGCAGTGGGCGCCGCGCATCAACGTCACCGCCCGCACCGGCTGGCACATCGACCGGCTCGCCCCGGCCATCGACAAGGCGCTCGAGGGCTGGGAGACGCGCATCAGCACCGGCGTCCTCAACGGGTTCCTCGGCCGCCTCGTGGCCGAGCACCCCCACCCGGTGCGCAGCGGCAAGCAGCCCAAGATCCTCTTCGCGACCCAGGCCGGCTCCGCGCCGCCGATGTTCGTGCTGTTCACCTCCGGCAAGCTCGAGGCGTCCTACGAGCGCTACGTCGAGCGCCGGTTGCGCGAGGAGTTCGGCTTCGTCGGGACCCCGATCATCCTGCAGCAGCGGGTGCGCGAGAAGCGCAAGCGCTGACCTCCGGCCGGCCGGCACGGGGGAGTCCCGGGCGGTCCCGGATAGTACGTTTCCCTGATCCGCGGGGCGCGGGACTGCCCTAGGTTCGGGCCTATGCGCCCTCCTCGCTCCCTCGCCGCCCTCGCTGTGCTCGCCGCCGTCTCTTTGTCCGGGCTCACGGCCTGCGGTGGGGACTCCGACGACGGGTCCGACGGGACCGGCGGCACGTCGGCTCCGGCCTCGGACGCGGCTGACCCTGCCGACCCGGCCGACCCCGCCGACGACAACGGTGAGGGCGACGGGGGCGGTACGCCGTCGGCCACGGGCTTCGCCGACTGCTCGGCCATCTCGGCCGAGGAGATGGCGGCGGTGCTGGGGGACGGGGCCGGCACGGCGGAGGAACCGCCGGGGGGTGGCGGCTGCACCTACGCCCTCGACGACCCCACGCAGCCCTCGGTCTTCGTCGAGCAGTTCGCGACCTCCGACTTCGCCGACGGCTTCGAGGGAGCCAGGGCCAACATCTCCAGCACCGCGGTCGGCCCGATGGAGAACAGCACCGAGACCGACCTGGCCGACGTCGGCGACGGAGCCGTGGTCGCGGTCGGCGACAAGGTGCTCGGTGGCGACGCGCTGCAGTCGATCGGGCTCGTCCTGGTGGGCGACACCATCGTGCGGGCCACCGTGCTGCAGGCCGTCGACCTCGACCAGGCGGCCATGCTCGCGGTGACCACCGACATCCTCACCCTGGTCGCCAGCAAGGGCTGACGACCCGCGGGGCTCGGCGTACCGTGGACGGGTGCGCGTGACCCGACCCGTCGTCGTGGGGCTCGTGCTGTCGTTGCTCGGCACCCTGTTCTCGGCGGGCCCTGCCGTGGCGGTGCTCGGCCGGCCCGGTGCCCACCGGTCGTCCGTCGCGAGCACCACCTGCCCGACCTTCCCTGCCGACAGCTGGTGGCACGCCGACGTGAGCCGGCTGCCGGTGCACGCGCGCAGCCGCCAGTGGTTGTCGCACATGTCGACCGGGTCCGACCTGCACCCCGACTTCGGGCCGTCGTACGGCGAGGGCCCCGGCTACGGGATCCCGGTGACGGTGGTGGGGCGCGGGCACGCCAAGGCGCGGGTGCGCTTCGACTACGCCGACGAGAGCGACCGGGTCCGCTACCCGGTGGGCCGCGACACCCGCATCGAGGGCGGGCGCGGCTCCGACGGCGACCGGCACGCGATCATCGTCGAGCGCGGCAGCTGTCGGCTCCTCGAGCTCTACGCCCTGCGGCAGACGCGCGACGGGTGGCGGGCCGGGTCCGGCGCGGTGTGGTCGTTGCGCTCGAACCGGCTGCGGCCCGACGGGTGGACCTCGGCCGACGCTGCCGGGCTGCCGATCCTGCCGGGGCTGCTGCGCTGGAACGAGGTCCGTGACGACCGCATCGACCACGCGATCCGGTTCACCGCCGACGTCACCGGCCGCCACCACCTGTGGCCGGCCCGCCACGACGCCGGTTCGCGGTCGTCGTGGGCCTACCCGCCGATGGGCGCGCGGTTCCGGCTGCGCGCCTCCTGGTCGGCCGCAGGTCTGGGCGTCGAGGCGCGGCGGGTGGTGGCGGCCATGAAGACCTACGGCCTGGTGCTGGCCGACAACGGCTCGCCGTGGTTCTTCCAGGGCGAGCAGCACGCCGCCTGGCCGGAGCAGCTCCTCGACGACCTCAAGACGATCCCCGCCTCCGCCTTCGTGGCGGTCGACACCTCGTCGCTGCGAGTGTCGCCGGACTCCGGTGCGGTGCGTCGGTCGTCCGTGCGAGGATCCACCCCCTGAGTCGATCCTGCTGACGCGATCTTGACGCGTTCGAACATGTGTTCGAAGATGAGGGGTGCCCGCCCGCCCCGCCCTCGCGCCGCTCGACCCGGCCCGCTCCGTGGTCGACCAGCTCCGCGAGCGCGTCGCCGCCATGGAGCGGCGACCGGCCCGGGCCGAGGTGGCCACGCT
>CALRVO020000246.1:0-6149 GCA_943371595.1 Sphingomonas paucimobilis | reverse complement strand
CGCGCGCCTCACAGCATCGCCCCGTTGTGCAGGTAGTGCGTCGGAGGACGCATCCCCCGCAGCGCCAGGTAGCCCGCCGTGCGCAGGGCGAGCCGGGCCGCGGTGCCGACCTCGACCGCCCAGTCGTTGGCCGCGGTGACGTGGTCGACGGTCTGTTCCTCGGGCCCGTCGGCGATCGCGGCCCACAACAGCTTCTGCGCCGTGCGCCGGTTGGAGGCGGCGAGCAGCACGACCGCCCCGGCGGGGGTGAGGTAGGCGTAGCCCGAGCCGGCCGTGGTGTCGCTGACCAGGCACCGGAAGAGGCGCTGCATCATCGGGTGGTCCGGGCCGTGCGCGGCACCGCGCGCCCGCCGGTCGAGGGAGTCCATCAGCTCGGTGTCGGCGGCCGTGCCCTCCCGGACCCGCGCACCGGTGTCGGCGGGGATCGCGGTGCGGTCGACGGTGCCGGTCAGGTGCATCGTCGGGTGCACGGTGAAGCCGGCCAGCAGGTAGCACCGCACGGCGAGCGGGTCGTCGGAGGCCGAGAGCATCCCCTGCAGGCAGCCGCGGCTGTGGGTGAGGGCCAGGTCGAGGAGCTGCTTGCCGATGCCCTTGCCCTGGTGACCGGGGCGCACGGCGTACGTCGCCAGGATCCAGGTGCCCTCGCGCCGGATGCTCGTGGCGAAGCCGACCATCGTGCCGTCGAGCTCGGCCACCCAGCAGCCGGCCGGGTCGGTGTCGAGGAAGTGACGGGTGCGCGCGATCCACCCGGCGCTGTGGTCGGCGGCACGGGGGCGGGGGTCGGGCTGGTCGCGGCGGAAGACCCGCCGGTCGAGGTCGAGGAAGGCCTCGTCGGACACCCGCTCGGCGGCGGGTACGTCGTCGGGGCGCATCGGTCGTAGAAGCACCTCGCCCACCGTAGTGTCGATGGTCCCCGGCAGGATGAGCGACATGAGGACCACCCCACGACATCCTTCGAGCTCCCCCGCTCCGCTCCTCCGTCGAACGATGCCGCGGGGGCCCCGGTGAGGGTGCTGGTCGCCCCCGACAAGTTCGCCGGCACCCTCACCGCGGTCGAGGCGGCTGAGGCGATCGCCGCCGGGTGGCGTCGGCAGGCGCCCGACGACGAGATCGACCTGGCGCCCATGGCCGACGGCGGCCCGGGCTTCGTCGACGTGCTCCACGCCGCGCTGGGCGGCGAGCTGCACGTGGTGACGGTCGAGGCGGTCCACGGCGAGGAGGTGCCCGCCACCGTGCTGCGCGTCGGCGACACGGCCTACGTCGAGAGCGCCCAGTCGTGCGGGCTGCACCTGCTGACCGACGGTCACGCCGAGTTCGCCACGACCAGCGGGGTCGGTGAGCTGGTCCTGGCCGCGATCGACGGTGGGGCCACCCGCGTCGTCATCGGCCTCGGTGGCTCAGGCACCAACGACGGCGGCGCCGGGTTCATGGCCGAGCTCGGGGCGACCTCCGACGGCATCCTCGACTGCGGGCCGGTCTGCTTCGACCAGCTCTCGACCGTCGACCTGGGCCCGGCCCGCGAGCGGCTCGCCGGGGTCGAGCTCGTGATGGCCTCCGACGTCGACATCCCGCTGACCGGCCTCTTCGGCGCCACCAAGACGTTCGGACCCCAGAAGGGCATCGCCGAGGACCGGATCGCCGAGGTCGACGGCTGGCTCGAGCAGCTCGCCCACGCCACCGACCGGCGTACGGCGTTGGAGAAGGGCGCCGGGGCCGCGGGCGGCCTCGGCTACGCCCTGCTCTGCCTCGGTGCCCGCCGCGAGCCCGGCATCGAGCTGGTCGCCCGCGCCGTCCGGCTCGCCGAGCGCGCCCGCGCGGCCGACCTCGTGGTCACCGGCGAGGGCGCCTTCGACTTCTCCAGCCGCTCCGGCAAGGTCCCCTACGGCGTCGCCGAGGTCGCGGCCGAGGCACTGCGCCCCTGCATCGCGCTGGCCGGGCAGGTGCTGGTCGGCTCCCGCGAGATGCGGGCGCTGGGCGTCGAGTCCGCCTACTCGCTGGTCGACCTCGTGGGGGAGGAGCGCGCCTTCGCCGACCCCTCCGGCAGCCTGGCCGACCTCGCCGCCCGGGTCGCGCGCACCTGGTCGGGCTGACGGCGCCGACCGACGGAATAACCCCGGGTGTGCGACCATTGAGACGAGGACAGACCCCTACGTCTCGCAACGGGAGCACACACATGACCGAGCAGCTCGAGACCACCGAGCGTCGTACCGACCAGATCAACCTGAGCTCGGTGGCCGCCGCCAAGGTGCAGAGCCTCCTCGAGCAGGAGGGCCGCGACGACCTCCAGCTGCGCATCTCGGTGCAGCCGGGCGGCTGCAGCGGACTGCGCTACCAGCTCTTCTTCGACGAGCGCACCCTCGACGGTGACGTCGTCACCGACTTCGACGGCGTGTCCGTCGTCGTCGACCGGATGAGCGTCCCCTACCTCAACGGTGCCGAGATCGACTTCGTCGACACCATCGAGAAGCAGGGCTTCACGATCGACAACCCCAACGCCACCGGTTCGTGCGCGTGCGGAGACTCGTTCCACTGAGCTGAGCCCGAACCAACGACGACCCCGCCGGTCCTCCGGCGGGGTCGTTGCGTCGTGCGGATGTCTGCGGGCCGAGTCGGACCCGAGGGGCTCACTCCAGGTGGAAGTGCAGCGCTCCCGCGATCCGGGCCGCGGCCTCGGAGTACGGGATCTGCGCCTTGGCGCGCTCGCCCGGCTGCTCGTCGAAGTGGATGCTCGGGGCCGGCCGGGTCGCCCGCCGCGCCGCCTGCTCGAGCCGGGCGCTGGTCGCCCGGCAGTCGGCCTGCATGTCGGCGGGGGCGCCCAGGTCGTCGTACGAGGAGGTCATGGTCCGACGCTAGGGGCTACTGATTAGTACTCCTAGGCCGACCGATCGGTAGTGTGTCGCCACGTGCCTCTTCTGATCGCCGGGTCCATCGCCACCGACCACCTGATGAGCTTCGGCGGCAAGTTCGCCGACTCGCTCGTCGTCGAGCAGCTCGACAAGCTGTCGCTGTCCTTCTTGGTCGACGACCTCGAGATCCGCCGGGGTGGGGTGGCCGCCAACATCGTCTTCGGCCTCGGCTGCCTCGGTCTCGAGCCCGTGCTCGTCGGTGCGGCCGGCGAGGACTTCGCCGACTACCGCTCCTGGCTCGAGCGCCACGGCGTCGACTGCACCAGCGTCCACATCTCCGAGAGCCGGCACACCGCGCGGTTCGTGTGCACCACCGACCCCACCGGCGCCCAGATCGCCTCGTTCTACCCCGGCGCGATGAGCGAGGCCCGGATGATCGAGCTCGCGCCGATCGTGGCGCGCGTCGGAGCCCCCGACTACGTCCTGATCGGCGCCGACGACCCTGACGGGATGCTGCGCCACACCGACGAGTGCCGCCAGCGCGGCTACCGCTTCATCGCCGACCCCAGCCAGCAGCTCGCGTTCAGCGACGGTGAGCTGATCCGCAAGCTGATCGACGGCGCCACGATCCTGTTCTCCAACGAGTACGAGTCGCACATGATCGGGCAGAAGACCGGGTGGAGCCCCGAGGAGGTCCTCTCCCGGGTCGGCACCCACGTCACCACGCTCGGCAAGGACGGCTCGCGGGTGCTGCGCGAGGGCGAGGAGCCCATCGTGGTCCCGGCCGCGACCGGGGTCACCGCCGTCGAGCCGACCGGCGTCGGCGACGCGTTCCGCTCCGGCTTCCTGGCGGCCCTGACGTGGGGCCTGGGCCTCGAGCGGGCCGCCCAGGTCGGCTCGGTCCTCGCGGCCTACGTCGTCGAGACCGTCGGCACCCAGGAGTACTCCTTCACCCCGGGCGCGTTCGTGGCCCGGGTCGAGGCGTCGTACGGCGTCGACGCGGCCGTCGAGGTGGCCCAGCACCTGCAGTGACCAGCGGCGGGGGCGGCCCGGCGTGCGCCCCGGCTCAGCGCGTCCGGCGGACGACGTAGGTCGGCACGCCGTCGTCGGCGACCCGCTCGCCGACGTACTCCTGCTCCTTCATCCGGCACCACGCCGGGATGTCGTAGCGGGCCGCCACGTCGTCGGCGGTGACCGCCACCAGCCCCCCGACCGGGGCCTCGCCGATGTGGCGGGCGAGCTCGATGACCGGGGCGGGGCAGACCAGGCCGCGGCAGTCGAGCTCGATCACGACCTCAGCTCCGCGACGACCTCGGGCAGCACGCGGCAGAACGCCGCGACGTCGTCGGCGGTGGTGTCGCGGGTCAGCGAGACCCGCACGTTGCCGTGGGTCAGGGCGCCCATCGCGGCCAGCACCCGCGACGGCTCGAGCGTCGAGGCGGTGCAGGCCGAGCCGCTGGCCACCCCGAAACCACGTCGGTCGAGCTCGGTGACCAGGCGCTCGCCGTTGACGTAGAGAACCGAGAAGGTCACCAGGTGGGGCAGCCGGTCGACCGGGTCGCCCACGACGTCGACGTCGTCGATCGCGGCGGCCGCGACGCGGATCTGCTCGACCAGCGCGTGCTGTCGCGCCTGGGTCTGGGCGCGCTCGGCCACCACCGCCTGCAGCGCGGCGGCGGCGGCCAGGGCGGCGGGGACGTTCTCGAAGCCCGTCGCGCGGTGGTCGGCGCGGTCGTCGGCGGGGAACGCGCTGAGCCACGGAGCGCGGTGGCGCACCAGCAGCACACCGACCCCGGCCGGCCCGCCCCACTTGTGGGCCGAGCCGGCCAGGGCGGCCCAGTCGCGGGGGAGGGGCAGGCGCCCCATCGACGCGCAGGCGTCGACGAAGAGCGCAGCGTGGTCGGGCAGGTCGGGCACGTGCTGCAGGGTGCCGACCTCGTGGTTGGCCGACTGCACCGCGACCACGCACGGCGCGGAGGCCGCTGCCGTCAGCGCCTGGGTGTCGACCCGGCCGAGCCGGTCGACCGGGACGGCGCGCGTCGCGTGGCCCGACCAGGCGGCGGCGTGCAGCACGGCGGTGTGCTCGACGTCGCTGTGCACGACCGGCAGGTCACCGCGGACCAGGCCCAGCAGGCCCCGGTGCACCGCCTCGGTGCCCGATCCGGTGAACGTCACCTCGTCGGCCCGTACGCCGAGCGCCTCGGCCACCACGGCTCGCGCGTTGTCGAGCAGGAGCCGGGCGTTGCGGGCGGCGTGGTGCAGTCGGCGGGGGTCGGCGTACCCGACGTCGAGGGCCGCCAGGAGCGTCTCGCGGGCCGCTGGATGCAGCGGCTCGGAGGACGCCGCGTCGAGGTAAATCGGCGATTCGGCTGGAGCCTCGGTCACACCACCGATCCAACCACCCACCCGGGGGGTCCTGGGCCACCTGATCGCGATACTCTTCTGATGTTCGTGACCGCCTGAGAGGAAGTCTCCTTCGTGGGTCTGCAGCTCCCCAAGCGTTCGGCAGGGACCCGGCGTAGCCGTGTCGCCCTGGCCGGCCTCCTTGGTCTCACCTTTGTCCTTCTGGCCGGTTGCGGCTCCGACTCCGAGGGCGAACGGCTCGGCATGCCGAAGCCGGTCACCGTCGAGGGCGAGCACACCCTCGACCTGTGGCAGGGGGCGTGGATCGCCGCGCTCGCCACCGGTGTGTTCGTGTGGGGCCTCATCTTCTGGGCCGTGATCAAGTACCGCCGTCGTCACGACGACGAGGTGCCGGTCCAGACGCGTTACAACCTGCCGCTCGAGATCTTCTACACGATCTTCCCGATCATCATGGTCATCGTCTTCTTCGACCACACGATCTCGACGCAGAACGCCGTGCTCAACAACCCCGACGACAAGGTCGACAACACGATCTACGTCGTGGGCCAGCAGTGGCAGTGGACGTTCAACTACCCCGACGAGGTCGAGGACGAGTCCGGCCAGCCGGTCAACGTCTACCGCGTCGGCACCGGTGCCGACATCCCCACGCTCCACCTGCCGGTCAACGAGACCACGCGCTTCGAGCTGCGCAGCCCTGACGTCATCCACGACTTCGGCGTGCCCGGCTTCCTGATCAAGATGGACGTCATCCCCGGTCAGAAGAACCACTACCAGGTGACGCCCAAGACCATCGGCACCTACACGGGCAAGTGCTACGAGCTCTGCGGCGTCTACCACTCGCGGATGATCTTCGAGGTCAAGGTCGAGTCCCGCGAGGACTACGACGCCTACCTGCAGAGCCTGTACGACGCCGGCGACGTGTCCGACGAGCCCATCTGT
>CALRVO020000245.1:0-6152 GCA_943371595.1 Sphingomonas paucimobilis | reverse complement strand
TGTTCTGTCCACGCAGGTTGGGCGCGAGGTCGGCTGGTGACTTGCCGCCGAGGGCGGTGTGGCCGCGGTGGTGATTGTAGGTGTGGAGCCAGGTGTTGAAGCAGGCTGCGCGTTCGGTCTCTGAGTCGTAGGGGCGGGCGTAGGCCCATTCCTCGACCATGGTGCGGTTGAACCGTTCGACCTTGCCGTTGGTCTGGGGTCGGTAGGGCCGGGTCCGTTTGTGGGCGATACCGGCCTCCTGCAGGGTCTGTGCCCACAGCTTGGAGCGGTAGCAGGCGCCGTTGTCGGTCAGGACACGACGAACGGTGATCCCGGCGGCTTCGTAGTAGGCCTGGGCCCGTTGCCAGAACCCGACCGCAGTCTCCTGTTTTTCATCGGTGAGGAGCTCGCTGTAGCCCAGTCGGGTGCGGTCATCGATCGCGTTGTGGATGTACCAGTAGCCGACGCCGGCTCGGCGGTTGCGTTTGCCCTGGGCGCGACCCAACGTCCGGTGGCCGCCGCCGTCGGGGATACGGCCGAGCTTCTTGATATCGACGTGAACCAGGTCGCCTGGGGCTGCGTGGACATAGCGCTGGATCTTGCGACGTGCCCACTTGATCCGCACGCCGGTCGCGGGATCGGTCCAGGCCAGCGGAGGGCAGCGGTAACGACGCAAGATCTTGTGGACCGTCGAGACAGCCATGCCCAAGAGGTAAGCGATCCGCGCCGGTCCCCAACGGCGACTCACGCGTAGGCCAATCACGCGTCGCTCACGTCGAGCTGGGGTCCGGTTGGCGCTGTGCTGCGGACGGCTCGAGCGATCAGTCATGCCGTCGCGTCCGAACTGTCGGTACCGATCCGCCCAGCGCCGAGCCGTTGTCACCGAGCAGTTCCACCGCTCAGCAGCACGACGAAGTGACCGCCTCTTGTCGACGACGAGCTGGGCCAGGCGTAGACGTCCGGCAGGGGTCAGTTGAGCGTTAGCGTGGGACACGAAGACCTCCGTGGTGACTCAGGTGCGGTTGCGTGGTTGCTCCACACCTCACCCGGAGGTCTTCGTCATCGTCTAGCAGGCACGCCGTACCTAACGTCCGTGGTCAGTACACCTAGCCGGTCCTGGTGGTGCTCGGGTCCTAGCGCTGCTCGTCGGCCTCGGCCTCGGCGTCCTCGCGGGCGCGGCGCTCCTCGAAGGCGGCTGACGCGCGCCCGGCGCGCTGCTCGACGTGGCGCGCGAGGCGCTCGCGCGGGCCGGCGAGCACGAAGTAGGACCCGATCCCGCTGAGCACCAGGGCGATGAGGAAGGTCAGCCCGAGCGCGGCCTTGTCGGTGACCAGCAGCCAGGCACCGGTCACCGCGCCCCAGGTCAGCAGGAACAAGCCGAGCCTGAGCAGGGTGTAGATGACGAAGTCCTTCACACCCACAGGGTATCCGGCCCCCATCGTGACCAGGGGGGCCCTACTCTGGGGGTGTGCTGAGGTTCATCTTCGTGCTCGTGCTCTTCGGAGTGGCGATCTATCTCCTCGTGCGCGTCTTCCAGGAGCGCGGGATGATCCCCGAGCGCCCTGCCCGCCCTCACCGTCAGGCCCCGCCGCGAGCCGTCGCACCCGACGACGACGAGGACTTCCTGCGCGACCTCGACCGCAAGCGCCTCAACCCCGAGGACCCCGGCCCGTCCGACTGAGGTGCTTCTCGACCGCCCGGACCAACGTCGGTCGAGGAGGTTGCGCCAGCAACCGTCACGAGACCGACCAGCCGCAGGTACCGGTCGACCCGACCACGTCGGTTGCGGTCAGGGGGTCTCGTGACGCTCCCCAGCGGGAGCTCCTTGACCACCGTGTACGGGCGCCGTACGACGCCCGCCACCGCGCGTGGGTCGCGACGAGGGGTCTCGTGACGCTCCCCAGCGGGAGCTCCTCGACCACCGTGTGGTGAGGTCGCTCCGCGCCGGTCGAGACGGACTACAGGTCGGCGGTGGGGCCTGGTGACGCGTCGCTCGAGACGACCACCGAGTGCAGCTCGCCCCCGGCGTAGGAGTGCTGCGAGCTGGTCGAGAAGTAGTTGATGCCGATGAAGTTGAACCACAGCGTCGCCAGGCCCACGCAGGCGAGGATGGCCGCGTTGCGGCCCTTCCAGCCGGCGGTGGCTCGGGCGTGGAGGTAGGCGGCGTAGACGACCCAGGTGATGAACGCCCACACCTCCTTGGGGTCCCAGTTCCAGTAGCGCGACCAGGCCTCGTGGGCCCAGATCGGACCGGTGATGAGCACCGCGAAGGTCCACACCGGGAAGGCGAAGGCGTGCACGCGGTAGGACGTGCGGTCCAGGACCGCCAGCGACGGGATGCGCGAGCCGGGAGGGGCACCGGCGTCGCCGCCGCGGCGCAGCTTGACGAGGTAGACGATCGACAGGATGCCGCCGATGGTGAAGCCGCCGGTGGCGATGACCGCCGACACGACGTGGATGACCAGCCAGTAGGAGTTGAGCGCCTCGGTGAGGGGGGCGACCTCGGAGTGCAGCCAGATGACCGCGACCATCAGGGTCGCGACGACGAACCCAACCACCAGCGGCGCCATCCACTGCAGGGAGTACTTGCGCATCAGCACCAGGAAGATCAGCGCGACCACGAAGCTGCCGGAGACGGTGAACTCGTACATGTTGCCCCACGGCACGCGGTTGGGGTCGGCGGCCATGCCGCGCCCCAGGAGCGCCACGAAGTGGATCACGACGGCGAGGCCGGTGAGCATCAGCCCGAGCCGGCCGAGGAACTCCGTACGCCGGGCGCGGGCACCGAGGTCGGCGCCACCGTCACCGGTGCGGACGGCGACGGCCACTCCCCCGGCGGTGTCACCCGCACGCGTCGCGTCGGCCGACTCGGCCACCGCGACCTGGCGCAGGCTCGCCCACTCGGCGACCAGCACCAGCAGGGCCAGGAAGTAGACGATGCCGGCGGCGCCGACCGCCTGGTTGCTCAGCGACTCCCATGCGGTGTTGCTCATCTGGTCTCCTGGTGCGGTTGGCCTTGCAGGTCGGACACGATCTCGTCGAGCACGTCACTCAGGTCGGCGCCACCCGAGCGGTCGAGCAGCCCCACCTCCACCATGGTCCCACCCTCGCCGTCGTCCTCATCACCCTCCCGGCGACGGGCTCGCACCCAGACGCGCCGGGGACGCAGGAAGAGCGAGCCGCACAGGCCGATCAGGGCCAGCACGACCCCGGCGAGCGCGACCTCCTTCCCGGGCGACTGGCTGATCTGGACGCGCACCCAGGGCTGGACGTCGTCGAAGCTGACCGACCCGAGGCCGTCGGGCAGCTGCGCGGTCTCGCCGAGGCTCAGGTCGAGGCGCAGCGGCTTGCCGTCGGGCTTGGTCAGCGCCGTCGCCTTCCCGGTGTCGAGCAGGTAGACCGACTGCGGCACGCCGTCGTCGACGCCGAGGTCACCGGTCCAGACGCTCATCGAGATCAACGGGTTGCCGAGCGCCGGGAAGGCGGTGGCGGGCGTGCGCACGTCGGAGCCGGTGTCGGCGAGGTAGAAGGTCGGGTAGAGCAGCCCCTCGAGCCCGATCGACCCGGGCTTGGCGTCGGGGGCCTTCACCACGCCGAAGGACAGGAACGACGGGTCCTGCGGCAGGAACACCGTCGGTCCGCTGTAGGCGATGTCGCCCTGGCCGTCGCGGACCGTGATGACCGGCGCGTAGCCGTGGCCGATGAGGAAGACGTCGGTGTCGCCGATGCTCAGCGGGTGGTTGACGCGCAGGTCGTAGGTCTTCTCCTCGCCGTCGGTGCCCTCGCGGTAGCGCAGCGCCGCCTTGAACTCGCGGGCGGTGCCCGCCCCGGAGCCCTCGGTGAGCCAGGTGATGTCGAAGTCGTCGACGTCGAACGAGAACGGGTCGAGGTCGTCGGCGCCGAAGCCGCTGCCCGGGTCGAAGTCGTCGTAGGACGCGGCGGTGTTGGAGAACGGCGGCCCGTTGACCAGCACGATCACGCCACCCTGGTAGCCGAAGACGGAGCCGTAGGCGAAGCCGACCAGCACCACGATCACCGACAGGTGGAAGAGCAGGTTGCCGACCTCGCGCAGGTAGCCCTTCTCGGCGCTGACCGCGTCGTCCTGGCCGAGCCGCAGTCGGTAGCGGCGCTTGCCGAGCACGACCCGGGCCCGGTCGAGGACCTCCTCGACCGAGGCGTCCGTGGTGTACGACGCGTGGTCGGGCAGGCGCGACAGGTTGCGCGGGGCGACCGGCGGCTTGGCCCGGATCGCGCGGACGTAGTGGAAAGTGCGCGGGATGATGCAGCCCACCAACGAGACCATCAGCAGCAGGTAGATCGCGGAGAACCACGCGGAGTCGTAGACCGAGAACAGCCCGAGCCGCTCGTAGACCGGTGTCAGCCCCGGGGGGTCGGCCTTCCACTGCGAGACCTTGAGGGCGTCGACGCCCTCCTGCGGGATGATCGATCCGGGCACGGCGGCCAGCGCGAGCAGCAGCAGCAGCACGAGCGCGGTGCGCATCGAGGTCAGCTGGCGCCACGACCAGCGCGCGAGCTCGCGCGGGCCGAGCTCCCCGGCCCGGCGGCGGTCGGCCGCGGGGGTCTCGGGGCGGTCCTGGACGTCGGTCACGCGCGCACCTTCCTCATCAGACCGCCACCTCGAAGCCGCCGACGAGCCGGACCTGCACCCACTGCACGGCCTGGTCCCAGAGCCCGGTGACCAGCAGCAGGCCGACCACGACGAGCATCGCGCCGCCGACCCGCATCACGACCTGCTGGTGGCGGCGCACCCACGTGAGCGCGCCGAGGGAGCGGGCGTAGAAGACGCCGGCCAGGATGAACGGGATGCCCAGGCCGAGCGCGTAGGCACCCGACAGCACCGCACCGCGGGCGGCGGTGGCGTCGGTGTAGGTGAGACCGACGATCACGCCGTACGTCGGGCCGATGCAGGGGGTCCAGCCCAGGGCGAACAGCGCCCCGATGAGCGGGGCGGCGCCCAGGCCGACGGCGGGGATCGTGTGGATGCGCCACTCGCGCTGCAGCCACGGCACCACCCCGGCGAAGACCAGGCCGAGCGCGATCAGCACGAAGCCCATCACGAAGGTGATCTGATCGCCGTACTCGCGCAGCCAGAGCCCCACACCGCCGATGGTCGTGCCGATGAGCACGAACACCGCCGCGAAGCCGAGCACGAAGAGCAGCGAGCCCGCGAGCATCCGACCGCGCCGGCGACCCGCCTCACCGGCGGCCAGGTCGGCCCCGGACAGGCCGGTGGCGTAGGAGAGGTAGCCGGGCAGCAACGGGATGACACAGGGACTGAAGAAGGAGACCAGGCCGGCGATCGCGGCGACGGGGAGCGCCAGGGCGAGCGAGCCTCCCGCGGCCTGCTGCGTGAACCAGTCACCCATCGCTGGGCCCCTCGCCCGCAGCCTGGGTGACGAGGTCCTCGAGCGTGACCCCCGAGGTGAGAGCACCGCTCACCACCGCGGCGATCCGGCCCTGCTCGTCGAGCACGTAGGTCGACGGCGGGGAGGTCGGGGCGTACTTGCCGAGCGCGAGCACCTGGCCCTCGTCGACGATCGAGGGGTAGTCGATGCCGAACTCGCGCTCGAAGGCGGCGGCGGCCCCGATGTTCTGGTCCTTGAACAGCAGGCCCACGAAGGCGGCGTCGACCTCCTTCGAGGCGGCCTCGAGCACCGGCGCCTCGTCGCGGCACGGGTTGCACCACGAGGCCCACACGTTGAGCACCACGACCTGGCCGCGCAGGTCGGCGAGGTCGACCGGCTCCTCGTCGAGGGAGGTGCCGGTGAGCTCGACCGGCGCGCCACGGTCGGCGGGTGCGATCTCGACGATGCTGCCGTCGCCGGTGATGAAGTTGGCGTCCTCGGTCCCCTTCAGGCCGCTGCACCCCGCCAGGAGCAGCGGGGTCAGCAGGGCCAGGACGGCGACGATCGCGCGGCGGGTCACGTGGGCTTCTTCTCCTGGGGGGCGCCGCCGGCCGAGAACGGCGCGTTCTTGTCGGCGACCGGGATCAGGTCACCGGCCGGCTCGCTGTAGGAGATCTGGGTGATCCGGTCGCCGACGAAGTGCAGCGACGTGACCGAGCACAGCGTGCACTGGCGGTTGCGCGGGTCGTGCACGAAGGACCGCTTCTCGACGTGCAGCCGGGTGGTCCAGATCGGCAGCTGGTGGGA
>CALRVO020000244.1:0-6202 GCA_943371595.1 Sphingomonas paucimobilis | reverse complement strand
CTCCTTGAGGTCGCCGCGCCGCTCACCGGCCGCGTGCAGCAGCCGGTGCGCGTCGACGGTGCTGAGGTGCAGCGCGTCGGCGTGACGGGTGAAGTCGAGCCCGACCTCCGCGGCGACCTGCTGCACCTGGGCCATCATCTGGCGGGCCTGGCCCGCGCCGCCGCCGTACTTGCGGCCGAGCGCCTCGGCGACGTTCTCGGTCGGCTCGGTCGGCGCCGACGGGTCGAGCTGGAACGAGCGCCACACCACCTCGACCTGGTCGCGGTGCTCAAAGCCGGCGAGGGCCTCCTCCAACCGGCGCTTGCCGATGTAGCACCACGGACACACGACGTCGGACCAGATCTCGATGCGCATGTCGGGTCAACCACCCGAGGGAGCCGGCTGTTCCTGCCCCCGGGTCCTGCCCGGCAAGCCCAGCGGCCCCGACCGGACGATGCCGGTCGGGGCCGCTGGGGTGCCGCTGGGGTGCCGCGGGGATGGGGGCGCTGGCGGGTCAGCGCCCCCGGGTGTAGTCGAGCGTGATCTTCTCGGCGTACCCGGTCGGCTGCGTCACCCGCACGATCCGCGGAGTCCGGGTCTGGATCTCCGAGGGGTACCGGAACGAGCGCGTGACGCGCCCGTCGGCCGGGGCGATGCCCGTCAGGCGGATGACGTAGCCGCCCGGCTTCTGCAGCGCCAGCACCGTGTAGGCCTTGCCGGGCGTCAGACCGAACGCGTTCACCGTCACCTTCTGGCGTCCCACGATGGTCGAGTCGTCGAGCGTGAGCCGCCCAGGCTCGGTGACCAGACCGGTGGTGTTGGCCACCACGACCGTCTCGTACCCGGGGGCGGTGATCGTGGCCTCGGCGCACAGTCGACGACCCAGGTCCTTCACGGTGGGGGTGTAGCGCGCGGTCGGGCCGGTGACCGGCGCCCCGCTGGGGCGGCAAGCACTCCCCGGGGCGGCGGTCGTGAAGCGCCACGCGATCTCCGCGCCCGCCGGAAGCTTCGTGGCCGTGGCGGGGAGCGCGGCGAGGATCGACCGTCCCACCAGCGGCCTCGGGAGGGCGGCCTTCCCTGCGAAGGTGGGCTTCTGCGGTGCGGTGATCTCGCCGAGGGCCACCTCGGTCGCGGGGGTCCGCGCCGTGGCGTCGGTGTAGCCCGGAGCGGTGAACGTCCCGACGAGGTAGATCGTGCGGCCCGCGTCCTCGGCGGACGGGACGTACGTCGCGCTGGTGGCCTCGGCGATGGGGCTGTCGGCCTCCTCTTCGGTCACGAACCACTGCCACGAGACGGCGATGCCGTCCGGCAGACCGGTCAGGTCGGTCGTCGCGGTCGAGGCGGTGCCGACAGCCGGCGACGGGGAGACCGTCACCTCGGGGGCCTCGAAGGTGCCCGGGGCGACCACGCCGCGGTCCGAGGAAGCGGTGGCGTCCTCGTAGCCGGGTGCGGTGAACGTCGCGACCGCGTGGACCTCGCCGCCCAGGTCGGACGGGACCGGGGTGTAGGTCGCGCCGGTCGCGCCCGTGATGGCTTCCGGGTCGCCCTCGCCGTCGAGGAACCACTGCCACGACACCGCGATGCCCTCGGGGAGACCGCCGAGGTCGGTCAGCGCCTCGACGGGCTGCCCGACGGTGGGGGTGCTGTCGAGCTCGACCGCGGGAGCCTCGAAGGTGCCCTTGACGACCGTGCCGCGATCCGACGGGCCGGTGGCGTCCTCGTAGCCGGGTGCGGTGAACGTCGCGACCGCGTGGACCTCGCTGCCCACGTCGGACGGCACGGGGGTGTAGGTCGCGCCGGTCGCGCCGGTGATGGCCTCCGGGTCGCCCTCGCCGTCGAGGAACCACTGCCACGACACCGCGGCGCCCTCGGGGAGACCGCCGAGGTCGGTCAGCGCCTCGACGGGCTGCCCGACGGTGGGGGTGCTGTCCAGCGCCACCTCGGGAGCCACGAAGGTGCCCTTGGCCACCTCACCGGTCCCGGTCACCGTCGCGGTGTCGTAGCCGGCCCTGGTGAACGTGACGGTCCACTCGTAGGAGTCTCCGGCGTCGGCCGGCGCCGGGGTGTAGGAGGCGACGTCGGCGACGCTGACGCCGTCGACCTCCCAGGCGTAGGAGACCGTGTCGGCGGTGGGCAGCGCGGTGCCGACGAGCGTCGACTCCGTGCCGACCGTCGGCTCGTCGCCGCCGGTGACCGAGGTCTGCTCGAACTGCTTGCCCGCGACCTTCTCGGACTCGGCGGTCGCCGTGGCGTCGTCGAAGCCGTCGGCGCTGACCATGGCGGTCACGCACAGCGGGAACCCGACGTCGCCGGCCACGACCACGTAGGTCGACGTCGAGGCGGGAGCAGCGCCCTCGGCCACGACGCACTCGGAACCCTCGGTCCCGACCACGACCCGGCCCCACAGCCACGTGGTGGTGGCCCCGGTGGGCGCGCCCGACACGGTCGCGGTGAGCTCGTCCTCGAAGGTCGGGGTGGTGTCACTGAGGACCAGGCTCAGGTCGGCCATGGTGGCCTTCTCGACCTTCGCCGTGAAGTCGCTGGTCACGGAGGTGTCCTCGTAGCCCGGCGCGCTGGCGGCGATCGTGACGCAGAGCTGCTCCCCGATCAGGCCGAGGCCGACCGCGAGGTCGACGGTGGTGGCCCCGCCGTCGGTGTCGCAGGTGACGACGGGCTCGTCGCCCGGCTCCACCGCCCGCACGCCCCAGCTGTAGGTCACGGTGGCGCCCTCGGGCGCCCCGCTCACGACCGCAGCGAGGGTGTCGCCGAAGGTCGGCGTGGCGTCGTCGACGCTCACCGCGAGGTCGTCCATCGGCAGCAGCGGGACGGCGGTGGTGAAGCGTGAGACCGCCGCGCCGGGGTTGAAGCCGAAGGCCTCGACCGCCGCGACCACGCACAGCTCGCGACCGGCGTCGGCCGTCGTGACCTCGTAGGTGCTCCCGGTGACCTGGCCCAGCTGGCAGGTGATGTTGTCGGCGCCCTCCTCGGCCTCCTCGTCGACCGACTTGAAGCCCCAGGTGAAGGTCACCTCGGCGTCCTCCGGGTAGCCCTCGGTCGACACGGTGGCGGTGAGGGTGTCACCGATCCGCGGGGCGGTCTCGTCGATCGCCGGACGCCAGACCGTCAGCTGGGCGCCGTCGATCGGGCCGACGAGTGCGGAGGTGAAGGTCTTGGTGTTGTAGCCGGGCGCGCTGTACGTCGCCAGCACGCAGACCTGCTGCCCGCGGGCCAGCCGGGCCAGGGTCAGGGTCGTCGACGACGAGCCGATGGCCAGGCAGTCGCTCTCGCCCACCCTCTGCAGGCCCCACGAGTAGGCGATGGAGATGCCGGTGGGGCGCGACGGGGGCTGGACCGACGTACGGGTCAGCGTCTGCCCCACCTGCGCGGTCCCGGTGATCAGCGGGAGCGGCACGCCCACGAACACGCCCTTCTTGACCTTGACCCCGGACGCGGAGCTCGTGGTGTCGGACATGTAGGACGTCTTGGCCGAGGTCACCGTCACCGTGATCGCCTTGCCGGCGTCGGCCTGGGTGGGGGTGTAGGACTGCGTCGCGGCGACCTGTTCGCCGTCGACCTTCCACACGTAGGAGTAGGTGACCGCATCGGTCGGGTCGAGCCCCGTGAGGACGGGCTTGGAGGTGAGGTCGACCTGCGGTGCGACGTCGAAGGTGATCGTCGGCGAGGTGAACGTGCCCAGGGCAGGAGCGTTCGCGTGCACGGTCACGAGCCCGTCGTTGTAGCCCTCGGCCGTCGCCGAGAAGACGACGCACAGCGTCTTGCCGGCGTCGCGGTTGGCGACCGTGTAGGTGGAGGTGGTGACCGCCGGAGCCATGGGGAGGCACGTCTGCGCCTGCTGGCCCGAGCCCAGGTGGCCCCACTGGTAGGTGACGACGGTGTCCGAGGGCACCTTGGAGGCGTCGGTCACCGCGGTCAGCACGTCAGCGGTCGTCGGCGCCGTCCCGGGCGTGGAGTCGGTCAACGAGAAGGCGCCGGCGTTGAAGTTTCCCTTGGCGACGCTCACGGGCGCGCTCGTCAGCACCTTGGTCGTGTAGCCCGACAGCGTGACCGTCTGGGTCAACCGCAGGGTCTTGCCCGCGTTGGCCTGGACGGGGGTGTAGGTCTTGTCCGTGCTGACCTCGTTGCCGTCGATCGTCCACGAGTAGGCGACCGTCGCGCCGTTCGGCAGCCCGCTCGGGTCGGTCGCCGTCATGGTCTCAGCGACGCGGGGGGTGCCGGAGTAGGCCGACACCGTGAAGCTGTCGAACGTCCCCTCGGCGATCGGCCCCTCGCAGGTGCCGTTCTGCGCGCCCTTGGTCAGTCGCACGTAGCGACCGGCCGCTGCGGGCGGGAGCATCGCGGGCGAGACACCGACGACCACGGGATCGGTGGTGCAGGCGGTGTTGGCGAAGGTGCTGAAGGTGCCGGCCGCGGGGCCGAAGGCGGTCAACGTGTTGCCGACCTTCTTGGTGCCGGAGAAGCCGGCGCCGTTCTGCACCGCCCGGGTCGCGGAGCGCGTCTTGTTCGGGGGGACCCCGGCCGATCCGACCGCGGTCACCTCGAGGGTCACCGTCCTGCCGACGTCCTCGAGGCCGGGGGTGAACGTGCTCGACGTCGAGCGGGCCGTGGAGCTGCCGGTGACCGTCCACCGGTAGTCCGTCGCCGCCGGCGACGGCGAGATCGCCCCGACGCTGGCGGTCAGGGTCTCGCCCGCCTTGCCGGTGCCGTCGACGCTCACCGTGAAGTCGTTGAAGTCGGACGGGGCCAGGGGCGCGCTGACGAAGGCCGGCTGCGAGGCCGCGGCGGACTGGACGAACTGGATCCGGGGACGGTTCTCGAAGACGATCAGGCGCAGGGTGCCCGAGTCCAGCGTCGGCGTGTAGGAGGAACTGGTTGATTCCAGGACGCCGTTGACCTCCCAGCCGTAGACGTAGTTCGCGTTGGTGGGCGAGACGGAGAGCTGCTTGTCCTTGACCGCCCGGCCGTCGACCAGGCCGCTGATCGACACGGCCGGGGCCGCGGCGACGGCGCCGGTCTTCACGGTGACGACTGTCTGGCCGCCGTTGCCGTTGACGTAGACCTGGCAGACGGGGTGCGGTCCCGGGCGCGGCTCGTTGCCCGGGACCCGCTCCGGGATGGTGTAGGAGCTCACGCCGTCCGCGCGCGCGTCGAGGGCCTCGTACAGCGTGCCGCACCCGTTCTCCGAACCGATCGGGAGCACGTTCATCGATCCGCTGAAGTTCAGGGTGGTCCCGGCGGAGGGGACCCACTGCCCGATGTAGGGCGCCGAGCCGTAGGAGGCGCTGACCGAGAGCACGCGGGGATCGGCGGTGGCCGAGGCCGTGGGCGGCGCGATCAGGGCCAGGCCCACGAAGGTCGTCGCGAACGCGGCGACCAGCGCGGTCCAGCGGCGTAGCCGTGCTGACGGTGGGGGGACTCTGGTGAGCATGGAGAGGATCCGTTTCTTCACGTGGTTCTCGGGGAGCGCGCGATGGCGACCCCCCTGCGGGGAGCCGACACATCGTCGCGATCGACGTTCGCCCCCGGTGGCGGAACGGTCGGCTCGACCGGGCGTGATGGACACAGTCCAGAGCCGGACCAGGAGCACGTCGGCGTCGTGACCCGTCCGGCGCTGAACGGTTGCTCAGGGCCTGTCTATACACGTGCCAGCCGCGGGGACGGGTCGACCTGGTCCGCGGATGCAGTGGTTTCGAGGCTCGCTGCGCTCGCACCTCAACCACCGTGCGGTGGTCTCAGACCGACGCCAACGCCCTGTGCAGCGCACCGATCGACTCGAGCGGGGCGTCGTACCCCGGGAAGTAGCAGCAGACCCGCTCGGCGAGGTCGCCGAAGCGGCGGCCGAGCTCGGCGGCGCACTCCTCGGGGGTGCCGCGCACGGCCAGGGTCGACAGCATGTCGTCGGTGACGAGCGCGACCATGGCGGCGACGTCGCCGACCTTGGACAGGGCGTTGAGCTGCGGCTGGAGGTCACCCCAGCCCTCGACGTCGAGGACCGGACGGTAGGCCGGGGTCGAGCCGTAGAAGGCGAGCAGCATCCTGACCCCGGCGTCGGCGGCGGCCTGCTCGTCGGGGGTGCGGCCCATCGCGGTGATGGCCTGCGGGTAGATCGCGACCTCTCGACGACCGGCCGCGGCGAGTCCCTCGGCGACCGCGGCGAGGGTGCGCTGGCGTACGTGGCGGTGGCTGTGGAAGGGCATCACCAGCA
>CALRVO020000243.1:0-6203 GCA_943371595.1 Sphingomonas paucimobilis | reverse complement strand
CGGCGTCGGCGGCGCGTTCACCGCGATCGCCGCGCGCCGCGACTTCTTCGACACGATCGTGGTCGCCGACTACGACCCGGCGCGCGCCGAGCGCGCGGCCGCGGTCGACCCGCGCTACGTCGCTGCCCAGGTCGACGCCTCCGACGCCGCGTCGGTGACCGCGCTGTGCCGTGAGCACCGCATCACCCACGTGATGAACGCCGTCGACCCGGTCTTCAACATGCCGGTCTTCGAGGGGGCCCTGGCGGCGGGTGCCGACTACCTCGACATGGCCATGTCGTTGTCGACGCCGCACCCCGAGGCGCCGTACGCGCAGACCGGCGTCAAGCTCGGCGACGAGCAGTTCGCGGCCGCGTCCGCGTGGGAGCAGGCCGGTCGGCTCGCGCTCGTGGGCATCGGCGTCGAGCCCGGGCTCTCCGACGTGTTCGCGCGGTACGCCGCCGACCACCTCTTCTCCGAGATCGAGGAGCTCGGCACCCGCGACGGCGCCAACCTGGTCGTCACCGACGACCAGGGCAACGAGATCTTCGCGCCGTCGTTCTCGATGTGGACCACGATCGAGGAGTGCCTCAACCCACCGGTGATCTGGCAGGACGGCGCCTGGCACACGACCCCGCCGTTCAGCGAGCCCGAGGTGTTCGACTTCCCCGAGGGCATCGGGCCCGTCGAGTGCGTCAACGTCGAGCACGAGGAGGTGCTCCTGATGCCCCGGTGGATCGACTGCAAGCGGGCGACGTTCAAGTACGGGCTGGGCGACGAGTTCATCACCATCCTCAAGGTGCTGCACACCCTGGGCCTCGACCGCACCGAGAAGGTCACGGTGAAGGGCGTCGAGGTGAGCCCGCGCGACGTGGTCGCTGCGGTGCTGCCCGACCCGGCGACCGTCGGTCCGCGGATGACCGGCAAGACGTGTGCCGGGCTGTGGGTGACCGGCACGGGCAAGGACGGCGAGCCGCGGTCCACCTACCTCTACCACGTGGTCGACAACGAGTGGACGATGCGCGAGTACGGCCACCAGTGCGTGGTCTGGCAGACCGCGATCAACCCCGTCGTCGCCCTCGAGCTGCTCGCGACCGGGGTCTGGAAGGGGGCCGGCGTGCTGGGTCCCGAGGCCTTCGACGCCGTGCCGTTCCTCGACCTGCTCACCGCCTACGGGAGCCCGTGGGGCCTCCAGGAGCTCGACCCCCAGTAGGTTCCGGGGCATGACTCGGGCTCCTCGTCTCCTGCTGGCCAGCGTCGTCGCGGTCGCGCTGGCGGTCGGCGTGCTGCCGTCGGCAGCGACCGGAAGCCTCGCGACCGACGCCGCCCGGCCGGGCGCGGCCGGCATCGGCGACCCCTACTGGCCGCTGGACGGCAACGGCGGCATCGACGTGCGCCACTACGACATCGCCGACCGCTACGACTTCGTCACCGGCGAGCTCTCCGGTACGACGACCCTGACCGTGCGCGCCACCGCGTCCCTGTCGCGGTTCTCCCTCGACCTGCTGCTGCCGGTCTCCGCGGTGCGCGTCGACGGCGCGGCCGCCACCTTCACCAAGCCCAGCCCGCACGAGCTGCAGGTCACCCCGGCCACGCCCCTGGCCCGCGGTGCCGTCGTCGACGTCGAGGTGACCTACGCCGGCGACCCCGGCGGGCTCTCCTACGCCGGCGAGCGCAACTGGGTCGTCGGCGCCGGCGAGGTCGTGACGATCAACGAGCCCCACATGGCGCCCTGGTGGTTCCCCGCCAACGACCACCCGAGCGACAAGGCGACCTTCGACATCACCATCACCGGTCCGGCGACCCACCAGGTCGTCTCCAACGGCCGGCAGGTGAGCCGCACGGTCCGCGGCGCCGAGGCGACCACGCACTGGCGCTCGGTGCACCCCATGACGACCTACAACGCGTTCTTCGCCCTGGGGCGCTACGACGTCGAGCGCGCGACGCGCGCCGGGCTGCCGTCGTACATCGCGGTCTCGCGCAACCTCCCGCCCGCCGAGCGGCGGGCGGGCATGGCCGGCCTGCGCCGCAGCGACGAGGTCACCGCGTGGCTCGCGCGTCGTCTGGGCCGCTACCCGTTCGAGTCGACCGGAGGCCTGGTGACCTCGCTGACGGTCGGGTTCGCCCTGGAGAACCAGACCCGCCCGGTCTACCCCGGCACCCCCGGCGTCCCCCTCCTCGTGCACGAGCTCGCGCACCAGTGGTTCGGCGACTCGGTCTCCGTACGCCGCTGGCGCGACATCTGGCTCAACGAGGGCTTCGCCACCTTCATGGAGGTCGCCCACGCCGAGCGGCACGGCGGTCAGCCCGCGCAGCAGTGGCTGCGCGAGGCACGCAACGACCAGATCGGCTCGCCCCGGTTCTGGCGCGTCGACCTCGCCGACCCCGGCGCCGCCCACGTCTTCGACGACGCGGTCTACGAGCGCGGCGCGATGGCGCTGCAGGCCCTGCGGCACCGGATCGGCGACCGGAGGTTCTGGCGGCTGCTGCGCACCTGGGTCCGCGAGCACCGCTACGGCAACGGCAGCGTCGACTCCTTCCGGGCGTTGGCCGAGCGGGTCTCCGGGCGCCGGCTCGACCGGTTCTTCCGGGTCTGGCTGCGCGCCCCCCGGCCGCCCGCCGCCACGAGGGCCAACGGCCTGCGCTGACGGCCCCCGGCTGACCCGTCGTACATGTACGACGGGTCAGCCTGGTCGAGAGCGCTGACCCGTCGTACATGTACGACGGGTCAGCGTGGTGTCAGCGCCGGACGACCTCGCAGTCGAAGACCCGGTCGGTGGCGTCGCGCACGGCGACGTCGCGACCGGGGCCGCCACCGATGGTGTCGGGGCCGTCGTCGCCCCGCAGCAGGTCGTTGCCGCTGCCGCCGTAGACCTGGTCGCGGCCGGGGCCGCCGCTGACCGTGTCGCGGTCGTCGCCGCCGGCGAGCTCGTCGTCACCGGCCCCGCCGGACACCCGGTTGCGGCCGATGCCGGCGCGGACCCAGTCGGCGCCCCCGCCGCCGGAGATGGTGTCGTCGTCGAACGCGCCGTTGGCGAAGTCGGCGCCGGCGCCCATCCGGACCGTGTCGTCCCCGGCGTCGGTGAGCACCCACATCCGGTAGCGGCCCGACAGCGTGGAGCCGTCGACGCGGTCGTCGCCGAGCCGCGGCCAGACCTCGAGGAACATCCGTCGGTCGCGGAACTGCGCGGGGATCCGGCACTGGGCGCCGACGCCGCGCGGCACGCGCACCGTGCGGCAGGTCGACGGCAGCGCCTTCCACCCGCGCGCCGCGCGGTCGACGTAGCGCAGGCCGCCGTCCACCTCGGTGATGGTCAGGTCGTTGCCGACCCCGCCACCCTGGAAGCGGTAGCCCCACCGGTCGATGCTCAGGTGCACCTGTCGCGTGCGCAGCTTCGGCAACGGGAACTGCCCCACCAGCTCGGTGACGGGGTGGGCGCCGTGGCCGTCGCCTCGGGCGACCGGACGCTCCGCGTCCGCCGGGGGTACGACGACCACGAGGGCCACCAGGAGCGGGGCGAGCAGCAGGGCACCGGGTCGCAGACGCATGTCCTGACGGTAGTCCGCCCGACGGCTGAGAGACTTCCGGCGTGGAAGATCCCAGCACCGAGCCCCGGGACGTCGTCGTCCTCGGCTCGACCGGCTCGATCGGCACCCAGGCGCTCGACGTCGTACGTCGCAACCCCGGTCGGTTCCGCGTCGTCGGGCTGACCGCCGGGGGCAGCAACCCCGACCTGTTCGCCCAGCAGGTCGCCGAGTTCGCCCCGGCCGTCCACGGCCTGGGGGAGGAGGCCTCGACCGACGCGGCCGCCCACCCCTGCGACGTCGTCCTCAACGGCATCACCGGGGCCGTCGGCCTGCGCCCCACGCTCGCCGCCCTCGACGCGGGCACGACGCTGGCCCTGGCCAACAAGGAGTCGCTCATCATGGGCGGCGCGCTGGTCCTGGAGCGTGCGAAGCCCGGCCAGATCGTGCCCGTCGACTCCGAGCACAGCGCGATCGCGCAGTGCTTGCGCGGCGGCTCCGCCGCCGAGGTGCGGCGCCTGGTGCTGACCGCCAGCGGCGGCCCCTTCCGCGGCCGCACCCGCGACGAGCTCGCCGCGGTCACCCCCGAGCAGGCCATGGCCCACCCGACCTGGGACATGGGTCCGGTGATCACCATCAACTCCGCGACCCTGGTCAACAAGGGCCTGGAGGTGATCGAGGCGCACCTGCTCTTCGGCATCCCCTTCGACCGGATCGAGGTCGTGGTGCACCCGACGAGCGTGGTGCACTCCATGGTCGAGTTCGTCGACGGCTCGACCCTGGTGCAGGCCAGCCCGCCGACGATGCTGATCCCGATCGCCCTCGGCCTGGCCTGGCCTGACCGGGTGCCCGACACTGCCCCGCCGGTCGACTGGACCCGCGCCGAGACCTGGGAGTTCCACCCGCTCGACGACGAGGCCTTCCCGGCCGTGGCGCTGGCCCGCGAGGCGGGGCAGCGCGGCGGCACCGCCCCGGCGGTCTACAACGCCGCCAACGAGGTGTGCGTCGAGGCGTTCCGCACCGGCCGGCTCGCCTTCGTCGACATCGTCGACCGAGTCGGGGACGTCGTGCGGGCCCACGACGTACCCTCGGAGAGGACACCCACGGTCGACGACGTGCTCGCCGCCGACGCGTGGGCCCGCGACCTGGCGCACCACCTGATCGGAAACTGAGTTGACCGTCCTCCTCTACGTGCTCGGCGTGCTGATCTTCTTCACCGCCATCCTCACGTCCATCGGCCTGCACGAGCTCGGCCACATGATCCCCGCCAAGGCGTTCGGCGGGAAGGTCACCCAATACTTCGTCGGCTTCGGTCCGACCGTGTGGAGCAAGCAGGTCGGCGAGACCGAGTACGGCGTCAAGGCGATCCCGCTCGGCGGCTACGTCAAGATCGTCGGCATGCTGCCGCCCGCGGCCGAGGACCTTGTCGACAGCGTCGAGTACGACGACGAGGGCAACAAGGTCCAGCGCGTCCGCAAGTCCAACACCGGCATGTTCACCCAGCTCATCAGCGACGCCCGCGCCGCCGAGTGGGAGCTGGTCAAGCCCGAGGACTCCGACCGCCTCTTCTACAAGATGCCGTCGTGGAAGAAGGTCGTGGTGATGGCGGGCGGCCCGACGGTCAACCTGCTCATCGCGTTCTTCCTGTTCTGGGGGGTCTTCGCGTTCAACGGCGTCCAGGGTGAGCCGAAGGTCGACCCGGGGGCCCCGGTCGTCGAGTCGGTCTCCGAGTGCGTCGTCCCCTACTCCGAGGACGGACGCGCCTGCACGAGCGCCGACGACAAGACCCCGGCCTACCTCATCGGGCTCGAGCCCGGCGACACGATCACCTCCTACAACGGCACCGCGATCACCGGTTGGAGCCAGCTGCGTGAGCTGATCCGCACCAACACCGACGGCGAGGCGACGATCGTCTACGAGCGTGACGGCCAGCCGATCACCAAGACCACCAGCACGGTCGTCCTGCCCCGCCCCGACCCCGACGCGCCCGACGCCACGGCCCTCACCCCCGTCGGGTTCCTCGGCGTCACGCCCACCTCTACGTCCGAGGTCACCAAGGGCGGGCCGATCTTCACCCTCGAGCAGATGAGCACGATGACCGTCGACACGGTCAAGGCCATCGGCACCCTGCCGGTCAAGGTGTACGGCGTGGGCGAGGCCATCGTCGGTGCCCAGGAGCGCGCCGCCGACAGCCCCGTCAGCATCGTCGGCGGCGGCCGCTTCGCCGGGGAGTCGACCGCCAGCGACCGGCTCGACGTCGGCGAGAAGGTGCTCTTCCTGGTCGTCCTGATCGCCGGGTTCAACCTCTTCATCGGCCTGTTCAACTTCGTGCCGCTGCTGCCCCTCGACGGCGGCCACATCGCCTCCGCGCTCTGGGAGGCGCTGCGCCGCAACGTGGCCCGCTTCCGCCGACGCCCCGACCCCGGCTACGTCGACGCCGCCAAGCTGCTCCCGATCGCCTACGTCGTGGCCAGCGTGATGCTGGTGATGGGGCTCGTCCTCATCGTCGGCGACCTCGTCGCCCCCGTCGCGAGCCCCTACTGACCACACGGTGGTCGAGGAGGCCGCCCGCGGCCGTCACGAGACCACCTGACCACACGGTGGTCGAGGAGGCCGCCCGCGGCCGTCACGAGACCACCTGACCACACGGTGGTCGAGGAGGCCGCCCGCGGCCGTCACGAGACCCCTCCACCGCAGCC
>CALRVO020000242.1:0-6216 GCA_943371595.1 Sphingomonas paucimobilis | reverse complement strand
ACCTCGCTGACCCTCGTCAGGGCGGCGCTGCTGATCCATCCGAGGACGGCGTACGCGAGCTACCTCACGGCCGCCTTGGTGCTCGGGCTGCCGGTGCCAGAACCGGCGTTCGTCCACGTGACCGTGACCAGGCACAAGGACCGCAGGTTCCGACCCCAGATCAAGCCCCACGTGACCGACCGGGTCCAGCGCGTGATCGTCGTCGACGGCATCCGCACCACCGACCCCGTCACCACCTTCATCGACTGCGCCGGCATGCTCGGGCTCGTCGACCTGGTCGTCCTTGGTGACGCGATCGTCAAGAAGTTCGGCCTCGACCCCGCCGACCTCGTCCGGGCGTGCCAGGCGAGCACCGACTACTACGCCAAGCTCGCGTTCCACGCGGCGCTGTTCGTGCGCGCCGGCGTCGACTCGCCGATGGAGACCCGGCTGCGGATGCTGATCGTCCTCGCGGGCCTCCCGGAACCTGTCGTCAACTTCAAGATCTACCACGAGGACGGCACGTGGAAGCGTCGCTTCGACCTCTGCTACCCCGGCATCAAGCTGATCATCGAGTACGACGGGCTCCACCACGCCGAGCCCGGCAACCGCGAGAAGGACCTCGAACGACGCGAGGAGTTCGACGACGAGGGCTACCGCATCATCGTGGTGACGGCCCGTGGCATCTACCGTCAGCCGCTCAAGACGCTGCGACGCGTACGTCGTCAGCTCGTCCAGCGTGGCATGACCGACGTGCCCGAGATCGACGACCGCTGGCGCGACTACTTCAACGCGTGAGCCGCGCTGGCCGTCGTGCCCGCGCAGGACCGTGCGATCGCTCGATCTTGCACCGGTTCAGGCCAGTTGGGCGTGCAGGACCGTGCGATCGCTCGATCCTGCACCGGTTCGGGCCAGTTGGGCGTGCAGGACCGTGCGATCGCTCGATCCTGCACCGGATCGGGCCGGTTGGGCGTGCAGGACCGTGCGATCGCTTGATCCTGCACGCACTGGAGGTACGACGGGCGGTCGGACTTCAGCGGCCCTGGTTGGCGACGGCGGCCGCAGCAGCGGCGGCGGCCTCGGGGTCGAGGTAGCGGCCGCCCGGCGTCACCGGGGTGAGGTCGTCGTCGAGCTCGTAGAGCAGCGGCATGCCGGTGGGGATGTTGAGGCCGGCGATGTCGTCGTCGCTGATGCCGTCGAGGTGCTTGACGATCGCGCGCAGGCTGTTGCCGTGGGCGGCGACCAGGACGACGTGCCCGGCCCGCAGGTCGGGGACGACGTCGGACTCCCAGTAGGGGAGCAGCCGGACGATGACGTCCTTGAGGCACTCGCTGCGGGGCATATCGTCGCCGAGGTCGGCGTACTGCGGCAGGCCCACCTGGCTGAACTCGTCGTCGTCGGCCAGCGGCGGCGGGGGGACGTCGAACGAGCGACGCCACAGCATGAACTGCTCCTCACCGAACTCGGCGAGGGTCTGCTTCTTGTCCTTGCCCTGCAGCGCGCCGTAGTGGCGCTCGTTGAGGCGCCAGGAGCGGCGCACCGGGATCCAGTGGCGGTCGCAGGCGTCGAGGGAGAGGTGGGCGGTCGTGATGGCACGGCGCTGCAGCGAGGTGTGGACGACGTCGGGCAGCAGCCCGGCCTCGGCCAGCAACCGGCCGCCGGCGACGGCCTCGTCACGGCCCTTGGTGGTCAGGTCGACGTCGACCCAGCCGGTGAAGAGGTTCTTGGCGTTCCACTCGCTCTCGCCGTGGCGCAGGAGGATGAGGGTGGAGGTCACTCGCCCTCCTCCTCGCCCTCGCCGCCGTGACCGACGTCAGCGGTGGCCGGGTCGCACGAGTAGGGACCCGGCTCGCTGTGGCCCTCGGCCGACTCCTCGGTGGTCGACTCCTCGGTGGTCGACTCCTCGGTGACGGCGGTGTCCTCGGCCGGCTCGGTCGAGGTCGGCAGGGTGAGCTCGGTCAACTTGTCGAGCGAGTAGGCGTGGCACGGCGGCAGCACGTTGACCGTGAGCGTCGAGACCTGGCCGTTGCTGAACTTCAGGCTGACGTCGACGAAGTCGCCGGCCTTGAAGGACCCCTCGACACCGATGCCACCGGTCTGGAAGAGGCTGACCGAGCCGCCGGCCGGCACCTCGATGCCGGCCTCGACCTCGAGGGGCTGCACCTGCTCGGTCGGCTCGAGGCTCTCGAGGGTCACCGGCTCCTCGAGGTCGTCGTTGCTCAAGGTGGCCGCGAACAGGCCCAGGTCGTCCTGGCCGGCGATCACCACGGCGCCGAGGACGTCGACCGAGCCGTCGCGGTCGTTGATGCCCGCGCTGATCGTGTTGACCTGGTCGGTCTGGTAGTTGAAGCCGCAGCCCGCCAGCAGCGGCGAGGCGAGCAGCGCTCCCGCAGCGAGCAGGGTCAGTCGGTGGGACCGGAGGGGCCGCATCAGCATGGTGAGACCTTCGCGAGGACGGGACGGACACGTGCGGGGCCCAGCCTAGTGGGGGTGCTGCCGGCATCCTCCACTGGCGCACCTGCGGTGAACGTCACGCGGTCCTCACTGGCGCAGGCCGACGGTGGCGCCGACCACGACCATGGCCACCAGGACCACGCCGGTGTAGGCCGCCGAGACCAGCAGCAGGCGTGCTGCGCCCAGGCGTCGTCCGAGGACCAGGGGCAGGTAGGTCCACCCGTCGGCGTCGTCGGCCACCAGGCCCCAGACCGAGCGCAGGAAGTGGACCCCCACCCCCAGCAGCGCGAACAGCACCACCATGACGACCTCGGGCGGGTCACCCTGGGCGCCCCCGCCCCAGCCGCCCAGGGCGACGTACGGCGCGAACAGGGCGTACTGCGCGGCCCACGACAACCACGAGAACCGGCCGCGGCGCAGCGCCACGTTGCCGAGCAGGCCCACGGCGAGCGCACCGAGGAAGAACGCGCCCGCGTCGATCCCGGTGGAGATCGACAACGGCACGACCAGCAGCACGGCGACGACCACGGCGTACCACGCGCTGCCGACCTCGAGCCGGCCGTCGGCCACCGGCTTGCGCGGGGTCTGGTGCCGGGCGTCGGTCTCGCGGTCGACGATGTCGTTGTGCCAGCCCAGGACGGCCTGGCCGACGACTCCGGTCGCCGCGACCACGGCTGCCTCACGCAGCGGCCGATCGGCGGCCAGGGCGACGACACCGAGCCCCAGACCGGTCACCAGCGCCTGGCGCGGGTGGGCGGCCTGCAGCAGCAGCACCGGCCCCGAGTCGGCCAGCGACAGCCCCAAGCGGCGCGGCGTACGACGGGTGGGCGGGTCGGCCTCCTCGGTCGCCTCGGGTTCGACGGTCGTCGTCTCGACGCGGGTCTCGACCGGGGCCTCGACCAGCGTCTCGCCAGGTGCGTCCACCGGCCTCTCGGCGGCGGTCTCGGTGGCGGTCTCGTCGGCGGTGTCGTCGGCGGTGTCGCTAGGGGTCTGTGCGGCGCGGTCGCGTCGCGTCCAGCGCTGCAGCTTGGCCATGCCGAGCAGTATCGACCACCGCCCCCGCGACGCGCCCGCACCACCCCCGAGATGCCCCCGCCACCACACGATCTTTCATCTGTCAAGACGTCAAAACTGTCCGATCAGGCCTCTGACCTGCACAAACGCCGGCTGAGAGCACGCTGAGGCGTGCTAAGATGGCGGTCTAGGAAGGGGTTCATCACATATGACTTTCACCGTCGGCGAAACGGTCGTCTATCCCAATCACGGGGCCGCAGTCATCGAGGACATCGAGATGCGGAAGATCAAGGGAGAGGACCGCGAGTACCTGGTGCTCCGGATCGTCGCCCAGCAGGACCTGGTCGTGCGGGTCCCTGCGTGCAACCTCGACCTCGTGGGTGTCCGCGACGTCGTCGACAAGGAGGGCCTCGACCGCGTCTTCGACGTCCTGCGTGCCGAGCACGTCGAGGAGCCGACCAACTGGTCGCGACGCTACAAGGCCAACCTCGAGAAGCTGCACAGCGGCGACGTCATGAAGGTCGCCGAGGTCGTGCGCGACCTGTGGCGCCGCGAGCGCGACCGCGGCCTGTCCGCGGGCGAGAAGCGGATGCTGGCCAAGGCGCGCCAGATCCTCGTCTCCGAGCTGGCCCTGGCCGAGCACACCAACGAGGACAAGGCCGAGACCATCCTCGACGAGGTCCTCGCGTCCTGACCTGACGCACCGGATCCACCCAGCCTCACCCGACAGCCCCGGCCGACCGGCCGGGGCTGTCGTGCGTCCTGGCGGCTACGGTCGAGCATGATGTTCGACGACGAAGAGCCCGGCGCGCTCGGCACGGTCCTCACCGACGAGCGCGGCTCGCTGCCGTTCCTGCTGGTCCACGGCGAGGCGCTGGCCGCCGCCGCGGCGTGGGCACTGGGCGAGGCCGGCGTGACCATCGTCGACCTCACGGTACCGTGGAGCGGCCTGGCCGAGGCCGCCGAGACCCTCGTCCTGCACGACAGCCTGTGCCCGCTGACCCCGCCGGACTTCATCGCCGCCTGCGTCGAGCAGTGTCGGGCGACGGGGGCGGTCGTGGTCGGGACCCGGCCGGTCACCGACACCGTCAAGCAGGTTGCCGACGGCTACGTCGGCGCCACCGTCGACCGCGACACCCTGCGCACCGTCTGCTCTCCGGTGGTGCTCCCGGGCCCCGTGGTCGCCGCGCTCGGGGCCCTGCCGTCCCTCGACCTGACCGAGCTCGTGGTGCTCCTGCGGGCGTCGTACGACGTGGTCGAGGTGGAGGCCCCGCCGACCGCCGCGCGCGTGTCAGGACCCGACGACGTCCGCGTGCTCGAGGGCCTCGGCCAGCGCTAGGTCGTCGGGCCAGGTCACCTTGAGGTTGAGCGGGGTGCTCGGCACCGCCGCGATCCGTACGCCGGGCGCGAACCGCTCCAGGCACGACGCGGTGTCGGTGCCGGAGAACCCCGCCGCCTCGGCCGCGGTGTAGGCCTCCAGCAGCGCGACCGCCGCGAAGGCCTGCGGGGTCTGCACCGCCCCCAGCCCGGTCACGGCTCCGTCGGGCCCCAGCAGCGACGGTGCGGGCACCACCGGGATCGCGCCGCCGTGCGCGCGGGCCGCGACCAGCACCGCGTCGAACAGGGCCGGCGCGGCCAGCGGCCGGGCGCCGTCGTGGATCGCCACCACGTCGACCGCCCCGGTCTCGACGTCGGCGCGCAGCAGTCGCAGGGCCGCCCACTCCGAGTCGTGGCGGGTCGCGCCGCCGGCCACGAGGTCGACGCTGGCCTCGCCGAGGTGCGGGGCGAGCGCGGCGGCGACCGCCTCCTGCTCGCCGTCGCGCACCACCACGACCACGCGCACGACGTCGGCGACCCCGAGCGCGGTGAGCACCGAGCGGGTCAGCAGCGGGACCCCGCCCAGCGGCAGCAGGACCTTGTTGACCTCGGCCCCGACCCGGGTGCCGGACCCGGCGGCGAGGACGACGACGGCAGCGGGCACGGGAGGAGTCTGCCAGCGCCTGCGGGAGGGAGGATTTTCACGGCTGTAACACGGCGAAACGTGGGAGGCAGCAGCACCGATCTACCGTCCCAGCATGACGCCTCGGTCGCCCTCCCGCGACGAGTGGCAGCCTGTGTGCAAGATGGCCGACCTCGAGGTCGAGCGCGGGGTCGCGGCCCTGGTCCACGGGCAGTCCGTCGCCATCTTCCGGGTCGCCGACGACGAGGTCTACGCCCTCGGCAACCACGACCCGTTCGCGAAGGCCTCGATGATCGCGCGCGGCATCGTGGGGGTCCGTCACGGCGTCCCGTTCGTCGCCTCGCCCGCCCACAAGCACGCCTTCGACCTGCGCACCGGGCGCTGTCTCGAGGACGCCCACGTCGCCGTCCCGGCGTACGCCGTGAAGGTGGTCGACGGGGTCGTGCTGGTCGGCCACCGCAAGGCCCAGGCGGCCTAGCGGTCGACCTGGACCACGAGCGCCGTGGCGATCGCGGCGGCCCCCTCGCCGCGCCCGGTGAGCCCCAGGCCGTCGGTGGTCGTGGCCGCCACGGAGACCGGGGCGCCGACGGCGGCGGACAGCACGGCCTCGGCCTCGGCACGCCGCGCGCCGAGGCGTGGGCGGGAGGCGACCACCTGGACCGCCACGTTGCCGATCTCGAAGCCGGCGGCCCGCACCCGGCGGGCGGTCTCGGTGAGCAGGGCGACCCCCGACGCCCCGGCCCACTCGGGCTCGGCGGTGCCGAAGTGGACGCCGAGGTCGCCCAGCCCGGCCGCGGAGAACAACGCGT
>CALRVO020000241.1:0-6232 GCA_943371595.1 Sphingomonas paucimobilis | reverse complement strand
GGGTACCGGGACGCGAAGATCCGCACCATCCTGGACACCGCACCCGACGTGATCGGCCCGGACGCACGGGCCGACGGAGAGCTGCAGTGGACGGGCCCCGACGGGGCCGGCCACTCCTCGGCGGCGGTGATCCTCGTGTCCAACAACGTCTACCGCCTCGGCTCGGCCGTCGGGTCCGGCACCCGGCCCCGCATGGACGAGGGGCAGCTGGGCGTCGCTGTGCTGCGCACGCCCGCAGACCGGGCCGCCTCGACCGACGGCGGCCACGCGAAGCGGTGGCTGCAGTGGAGCGCGGGCGAGTTCGACCTCGGGTCCTCCCACACGATCCCGGTCGGCGTCGACGGGGAGGCACTGGCGCTCGAGCCGCCGCTGCACTTCGTCTCGCGCCCCGGGGCCCTGCGGGTGCTCATCGCGCCCCACCACCCCGGCGCGTCGCCCACGGCGTACCGTCCGGCCACGTTGACCGGCACCGTCGCCCTGCTCTGGCGGCTCGCGCTGGGCAGGCAGGCGACGCCGGGACACGGGTCATGAGCACGCAGAGGAGCGGGCGTCCGACCGGTCTCCTCGAGCGGGCCCACGCGCTCGACGTCGAGGTCTACCGGCGGATCGCCGCCACCTCGACCCCGGCCGTCGACGGCCCTCTGCGCCGGCTCTCGGTCGCGGCCAACTACTCGCGGATCTCCGTGGCGTCGGCTGCGGTGCTGGCCGCCTGCGGCGGTGCCCGTGGACGCCGCGCCGCGTGCACCGGGCTGGCCAGCGTCGCGGTGACCTCGGCGAGCGTGAACCTGGTGGCCAAGCTGCTCAGCCGACGGACCCGGCCCTTGCCCGAGGTCCTCGGCGTGCTGCTCGCTCGGACCGTCACCATGCCGACCTCCACGTCGTTCCCGTCCGGCCACGCCGCTGCCGCGGTCGCGTTCGCCGCGGGCGTCGGGCACGAGTGGCCCGCCGCGGCCCGGCCCCTGACGGTCGTCGCGGGCCTCGTCGCCTACTCCAGGGTCCACGTCGGCGTGCACTACCCCGGCGACGTGCTGGTCGGGGCGGCGATCGGAGCTGGGCTGGCCCGCCTGACGGCGTCGATGGTCGACCGGACCCGGGCGCGGGGCCGCTGACCGGTCGACCGTGACGTCAGCCGTCGGCCGGGGCCTCGGCCCGGAAGGCGGTCACGGCGTCGAGGACGGTGGGATAGAGCCGCTGGTTGTCGAAGTGGGTCAGCGTGCCGTACTTCTCGAGGGTGACCAGGAGGGCCGGGTCGACCCCGGCCAGCGCGAACACGCCGTGCTGGGCGTGGAGGGCCGAGATGAGACCGGTGAGGGTGATGCTGGCGGAGTAGTCGACGTCGTCCATCGCCGAGCAGTCGAGGACGAGCCAGCGGACCGGGCTCGGAGCCGCGGCCAGGAGGGCCTGGACGTCGTCGGAGAACCGGCTGGCGTTGGCGAAGAAGAGGCTGGCGTCGTAGCGGAAGACCAGCAGGCCGGGAAGGCTCTCGCGTCCCGGCTCGGCGGGCAGGTAGGTCGGGGCGCCGTCGTGGTCGACGCCGACCAGGAAGTCGTCGGGTGCGTACGCCCGCCTGATGATCTCGACGATCGAGAGCACGATCGCCAGGACGATGCCCTGCTCGACGCCGAGGGCGAACACGGCGACAGCGGTGACGGCGGCGATCACGAACTCGCTCCGGCGAGCGGCCCTGACCTTCTGCAGACCGTGGACGTCGATGAGACCGACACCGATCAGGAACACGATCGCCGCGAGGACGGCGGTGGGCATGTTGGTGAGCCCGCTGGTGAGGAAGAGCACGACGACCAGGACGACGAAGGACATCGTCAGGTTGGCGACCTGGGTGCGACCCTTCTGCTCGTCGAGGATCTGGGTCTTGGTGGGACTGCCGTTGACGACGAAGGTGCCAGTCAGCCCGGCAGCGAGGTTGGCTCCGGCGAGCCCGACGATGTCGCGGTCGACGTCGACGCGCTGGCTGTGCTTCATCGCGAAGCTGCGAGAGGTGGCCGCGCTCTGGGCGATGATCAGGACGAAGCAGGAGAAGGCGATCCCCAGCACCTTCGGCACGTCGCTCCACGTGATCCCCTGGGGCAGTCCGATCGGTGGGAACCCGCCCTGCACGGCTCCGACGACCGCGACACCGTGCGACGGGGCGTCCACGGCGTTGGACACGACGATGGACAGGACCACGGCCACGACGGCACCCGGGACCACGGGCAGGAACCGCTTGAAGCCCTGGATGAGGAGCAAGGTCCCGGCGGCGAACGAGACGGTCCAGACGCTGGTGTCGGACACGTGGGTGATCGTCGACCACTGCTGCTCGAACCAGTTGCCGGTGCCCTTGGGGATGCCGAGCATGCCGGGCACCTGGCCGGTGAGGACCTGGATGCCGACGCCGGTGAGGAACCCAATGAGCACCGACGCGCTGAGGAAGTCGCCCAGGAAGCCGAGCTTGAGCAACCGGGCGAGGACCAGGAGCCCGCCGCACACCAGCGCCACCAGGCCGGTCCAGGCCAGCCACTCGGCGGAGTTCGGCTCGAGCCCGGCGATGCCGAGTCCCGCCAGCCCGGAGGCGAGGATCGCCGCGGTCGCCGAGTCGGCGCCGACCACCAGCAGCCTCGACGACCCGAGCAGGGCGAACACGAGGGTCGGGAAGATGACCGTGTAGAGGCCGGTGACGACCGGGGTCTGGGCGATCGAGGTGTAGCCCATCGTCTCGGGGATCGCCACAGCGGCCAGCGTGACCCCGGCGACGACGTCCTGCGTCAACCAGGCGCGGCGGTAGTCCTGCAACGACTCGGGCAGGACCTTGGAAAGTCTGGACACGGGCAACCTCTCTCGACGTTCGCGGACCGGGGTCGTGGCCGGGCCAACGGGTGAGGGTCAGGCTCAGCCGGCGGCGCCGTGAGCGAGCGCGGCCTGGGCGGTCGAGGCGTGCAGGCCGACCTCGTCCTCGTGGTTGTGCGGTGCGAGGTCGAAGACGACCTTGTGCACGCTCCCGGTGAACGCGTAGGGCGCCCGGTCCTCGTAGTCGAGGTCGACGACGCCGCCGTTGTCGCGCGAGATGTCCATGCCGGCGTACGTCGTGAAGATCAGCGCGACGGTGCGCGGGATGTCGCCCTCCCCGATCTGCTCGTCGTCGGCCCACAGCGTGACGTGACCGCCGGTTCCCGGCTCGGCGCGCTCGGCCTCGAACAGCATCCTGAGGGTGACGTCGCCGGTGGGGATCGGCACCGTCGAGGTCTGCCGGTAGGTGTCGATGCCGAGGTACTGGTAGGTGTGGTTGAGCAGGCCGTGCTCGTCGACCCACAGCGCGAACCCGCCGATGAAGTCGGCGAAGGCCACGAGCACGCCCTCGGCGCCGCCCTCGGGCACGTGCACCTCGGCCTCGATGGCGTAGGAACGGCCGATGATGCGGGGGATCTGCGTGGTCTGGATGTTCTGCACGTCGCCGGCGAAGGTGAACCGGGTCTGGGTGGGCATCGGTGGCAGCATGCCGAAGAAGACCGCGAACCCACCCAGCAGGGGCAGGGCTCGGTTGCGCTCGGCCTCGGCCCAGAAGAGGTCCACCAGACCGGCGAGCCTCGACGGGTGCTTGGCCGCGAGGTCGCGGGCCTGGGAGAAGTCGTCGGGCAGGTAGTAGAGCTCCCACACGTCCTGGGTGGGGTCCCACCCGCTGCCGGGTCCGAACCGGGCCAGGGTCTCGGGGGAGAAGTCCCAGGGCAGCTTGTCGAGCTTGGTGCAGGCCCACCAGCCGTCCTGGTAGATGGCGCGGCTGCCGTACATCTCGAAGTACTGCACGGTGTGCTGCCCCTCGGCCTCTGGGGCGTCGAAGGTGTAGGCGAAGCTGGTGCCGTCCATCGGCTCCTGCTCGATGCCGTCCACGACGGTCGGCTCGGGCAGGCCGATGATCTCCAGGAGGGTGGGGACGACGTCGATGCAGTGCGTGAACTGCGTGCGCAGGTCGCCGCCTCGCGCGATGTGCCCGGGCCAGGAGACGACCATCGGGTTGCGCGTGCCGCCGAGGTGGCTGGCCATCTGCTTGCCCCACTGGAACGGCGTGTTGTTGGCGTGGGCCCAGGCCGCGGAGAAGTGCGGGGCGGTGTGGAAGCCGCCGAGCTCCTCGATGCCGCCGTACTTGTCGATCATCTCGAACTGCTGCTCGGCGTCGAGCACGATGCCGTTGAAGAACGTGGTCTCGTTGAACGAGCCGGTGACAGTGCCCTCCATCGAGGCGCCGTTGTCGCCCCAGATGTAGACGACCACGGTGTTGTCGAGCTCGCCCATGTCCTCGATGGCGTCGAGCATCCGGCCGACGTTCCAGTCGGCGTTCTCGGAGAACCCGGCGAAGACCTCCATCTGGCGGGCGTAGAGCCGGCGCTCGTCGTCGCTCAGGCTGTCCCAGGCCGGGTAGGCCGCGGGTCGTTCGGTGAGCTCGGTGTCGGCCGGGACCACGCCGAGCTTCTTCTGCCGCTCGAGGGTCTTCTCCCGGTAGGCGTCCCAGCCGTCGTCGAACTGCCCCCGATACTTGTCGGCCCAGGCCTTGGCCACGTGGTGCGGTGCATGGGTGGCCCCGGTCGAGTAGTAGACGAACCAGGGCTTCTCGGCGTCCTGGGCGCGGACGGCGTGCAGCCACTCGACCGTCTTGTCGGTGATGTCGTCGGGGAAGTAGTAGAGCTTGCCGTCGTCACCCTCGGGGACGCCGAGGGTCGAGTTGTCCTGGGTGATGATCGGGTCGTACTGCCCCGCGGCACCGGTGAGGAACCCCCACCAGTGGTCGAAGCCCCACCCGGTCGGCCAGTGGTCGAACGAACCGGCAGCGCCCATGTCGCGCCCGGGCGTCATGTGCCACTTGCCGAACCCGCCGGTGGCGTAGCCGTTCTCCTTCAGGATCCGAGGCAGCGCCGTGCACGACCGCGGGCGGGTGCCGGTGTAGCCCGGGAAGGGGCCCGGGAACTCTGCGATGCCGCCCATGCCCACCCGGTGGTGGTTGCGGCCGGTGAGCAGCGAGGCCCGCGTGGGTGAGCAGACCGCGGTGACGTGGAAGCCGTTGTAGGTGATGCCGTCTCGTTGCACGCGCGTGAGGTTGGGCGTCCGGATGCCGCCCCCGAAGGTGTCGGGTCCACCGAAGCCGGCGTCGTCGACGAGGACGACCAGGACGTTGGGCGCGTCGTCGGGGGCCTTGACCGGCGCGACGATGCCCCAGTCGCCCACGGACTCGTCGATGGTCCGACCGCTGACGCCGCCGAACGCCCGGTCGGGGATCGGCAGCACCGTCCGGTCGGGGTTGAACGTGCCCATCGCCTCGGCCAGCCTCGCCGTCAGCTCCTCGATGCCGCCTTCGTCGCTCTCCACCACCGACCGCAGCGCCGCGCTGGGCAGCGCTCGCTCGACGGCGAGCCGGGACTCGGCAGGGAAGACGCCGATGACCACCGCGGTCCCGTCCTTGAGGGCGGCACCGACCTGCTCCTGGATGGCGGTGGTGAGCTTGTGCCCGGCGAAGTGACCGACCACGGCACCAGCGGCTGCGCCCACCGCAACGGCGCCCAGCATCGGCGGTGCGAACAGACCCACGAGCACGCCGGCGCCGCCGCCCCACCCCGCGCCGCGTCGGCCCAGGTGGTTGCCGGTGTCCATCAGGCGCGGCTCGCCGTCGGCGTCCTTGCCGACCAGGATGATGCCCCGGCTGGTCAGGTCCTTGACGGCCACCATGGCGGCCAAGGCCTGGAACTCCGTGGTGGCGACCTCGACGTCCGCGTAGGCGGCGACGAGCAGCATCTGAGTGTCGGACATGGTGGGCCCTTTCGTGCTGAGGCCCACGGGTCCGCGCGCCTGCTCCTACTCCAGGGGGGCACGCCCCGGTGGGCCAGAGGCCAAAGGCCCCGGGCCCCGGGCGACACAGCGGTGCAAGGCGTGGGAGGTCGTCCGGGTCCGGGACCTTGTCGCTCAGCACGTCCCGCCCGGGCTCAGCCCTCGACGAGGAGGCTGCGCACCGCGGCCCGGCCCGCCAGGAGAGCGACGACGAGCGCCGTCACGGACACGAACCCGCCGAGGCTGACCGCGTCGCCGAAGACCAGGTCGACCAGCTCGAGCACGAAGACCTTGCTCCCGGCGGCCACCACCCACAACCACACGCCGGCCGCGGCCTTGGTACGCCGCCGGGTCGCGCTGCGCCACCGCCCGAGAATGGTGCTCTTGAGGGCGAGGACCACCTCGAGGGCGAGCTTGAGCAGCACCG